>JBBTVV010000072.1:0-3907 GCA_038063135.1 Patescibacteria group bacterium | reverse complement strand
CTAAAAATTTGAAATTTTCTACTCGAAAGAGTATTCGGCGACAGACCCCTAATAAAGGGCATATCATCAAATACGGTATTTGGCGACATACCCATAAAATTATGCTTAACTTTTTTAAAAAACCAACATTTTCTACTCCATTATTTATTATTACTAGCTTAATAGCGCTTATTTTGCTAGGATTTTTTTCTGTTTTTTTTAAAATTAATTCACTTTATCCAAATTTTCTAGATAAACAAAAAAATGATAAATATTATTTAAAAAATTTAAACGAAACAGATCCATTAATCACCACTGTTCCAGATATTAACAGACTGTTAGCTGGACCGATTATTAGCCAAAACGATCCTAATTTTGGACCAAAAACAGCGCCAATTACTATTGTCATATATTCTGATTTTCTTTGCGATTTTTGTCAAAAACAAGAAGTCATACTAAAAACTATTATACAGCGTTACTCAGATAAAATTAAATTAATTTGGAAAGATTATCCTGAAAATGATCAGAGATCATTATCTTTTCAAGCAGCTTTAGCTGGTCGTTGTGCCATGGAACAAAATAAATTTTGGCAATATCATGACATTCTTTATCAAAATAACACCGAATTAAATCAAGATAAATTTATTAAAATTGCTAAACAATTAAATTTAAAAGAAAATAAATTCAAACAATGTCTCACTGAAAGAACTCCTCAACAACAAATCAAAAATAATATGCTGGAAGCTAATGCATTAGAAATAACTGGCATACCTTTTATCTACGTCAACCAACAAGAAATAATGGGACAAACAAGCGAAGAAGAGTTAATTGCGATAATAGAAGCTGAGCTAAAATAAATTTTAAAGATGTCTAATAAAATTCAAACTGTTTATGTTTGTTCAAGTTGCGACGCTCAATCCATCAAATGGAGTGGGCGTTGTTTGGAATGTGGCGCTTGGGGAACTTTGCAAATGCAAACTATTGACCAAAAATTAATTAACAATAAAATCACTACCCAAGTAGCTCCTGCTGAAATTATTGATTTAAATAAACTACCAGCAATAAGTGGCAAAAATAACTCATTAGACAGATTAAAAACCAATATTGGTGAAATAGACCGCGTTTTTGGCAATGGATTAATGCCAGGCTCACTTATTTTATTGGCAGGTGAACCAGGAATTGGCAAATCAACTTTAGTAGCTCAAATTGCTAGCACTCTTAATGTTGAAATAGCGTATGTAAGCGGTGAAGAATCAGCTAATCAAATAAAAGATCGCTTTGAACGATTAAAAATCAAAACTGAAAAAATTAAATTTTTAAACGAAACTAATGTTGAAAAAATTATTGGAGCATTGAAACAAATTAATCCACGAGTAGTAATTATTGATTCAATTCAAACTATTTATTCTTCTCTAGTTCCATCAGAAGCTGGCGGGATTAACCAAATCAGAGCATGCGCTGTTAGTTTTTTAGAAATTGCCAAAAAAGACAATATCGCCATTATTCTTATTGGACATGTCACTAAAGATGGCGTAATTGCTGGCCCAAAATCCTTAGAACACATTGTTGATACTGTTATTTATCTTGAAACAGAAACAGCTCATAATTATAGAATATTGCGAGCAACCAAAAATCGTTTTGGATCTATCAACGAGCTAGGAATATTTGAAATGACAGCAGAAGGTTTTATAGAAATAAAAAACCCATCACAAGTTTTTATAGAAGGAGTTGAACAAAATATATCAGGCTCAGTTATTAGTTGCATTATGGAAGGTAGTAGACCTTTTCTAGTAGAAATTCAGGCGCTTGTTACTAAAACAGTTTTCGGTTATCCACAGCGTCGTTCTTCAGGCTTTGACTTAAATCGTTTACAAATTTTAATTGCTATTTTAACTAAAAAAGCCAATATTAATCTAGCTAATCAAGATGTTGTTTTAAATATCGCTGGAGGTCTTAAAGTTGACGATCCTGCTTTAGATTTAGCAATTTGCTCAGCCATTGTTTCATCTCTTTTAAATCAAACCATAGACAGAAAAATTCTTATACTTGGAGAAGTAGGACTAGGTGGCGAAGTACGGCGAGTAAATAAACTAGAAACTCGTTTAACTGAAGCAACAAAATTAGGTTTTAACCAGGCGATTATTCCTAATAGCGATTGTCAAATAAAAGAAATAATTTTAAAAAAGATAAAAAATATTTCCGAATTTTTAAATATTTTAACAAAAAAATAATTAATTAATTTCATCAGGGCGGACATTTCTATATTGTCTTGACAAACCAGACCACTATAGATTTTCAAAAAACCAAGCAAGCACCATAACTATGGGGCTTTATTTTATATCATCATCAAAATTAAATAATATGGTATATAATACAAAACCTGGCCATTAACTTCTTTTTTGTTTAACTCATTCCGAGTAACGACTATGCCAAAGTTGAGTTGTCTGCTCTTAACGTAGTCAGTCAATACTTTCAAATTTTTGTTGTCTGTTTTATTTGAAAACTTCACCTCAATCGGCAAAATAGCCCTATCTTTTACAACTATAAAATCGATTTCCTTCTCGCCCTGTCTATAAAAACTCACATTAGACGACAACGCATAATCTTTGTATTTTTGCTCAAGCACATTAAAAACCAAGTTCTCAACTAGTTTGCCAAAAGCATCGGGCACTTCCTCAATGTGTCTTTCCTTGTATCGATTCAAAGCTGGGTAAAAGTTGGCACAAGGAATATAAAGCTTTTTCAATATCCTCCCACGCTTAATTATGCTTTTATGATATTTATACAAAACATCGATTATAAAACTTTCTTTGAGATACTCAAAATATTTCTCCAAAGTTGACTGTGAAACAGCAATCTCTTGGCCGATATTTTTCAACTCAAAAACCGAGCTGATATTTTTGATCAGCTGATAAGTAATCAACTTAAACTCCTCGCTCTTGTCTATGTTAAAAATACGGATACAGTCATCGAGTACTTTACCGATCACTGATTCCATTATATATTCATGCTTTGCTTCTTCTGACCCAAGCTCACGACTTTGTGGAAACTGCCCAGCAATCATGTACTCACGAGCCAAGGCGGCAACCTCACCACCGTGTTTAATATTGTACCCTACTAGCTCTATGTTCGTATTTGCCAAGTCAAATAAATCGAACTTGTCGAGTAGTCTCACGCTTTCTTTGTTTATCAAGATGAATTCCCTGAAGCTCAAAGGTGTCAAATAATAATCAAAAATTCTGCCAGCCAGACTCTCTCGATATTTACCCTTTAGTAACACGCTCTGCGAGCCAGTGGTGATGAATTTTATCTGCTTATTAGATAAATCATAAAACTTCTTAAGTACTGCCTGCCAATTATCAATATATTGAATCTCATCTAGCAGTATATACACCCGCTCATCTAAGTTAGTGTAGGTTTTTTTTACCACCTCATTAAAATAGGTTATCAAAACTTCCTCTAAAAATTCGGCTGTCTTGATCTGGCTAGCATAGTCAAATAAAAAATAAAAAATATTCGTAGGCTTTGTATCACGTTTTAGCAACAAGTCAACTAACTGTTTCAGCATTGTACTCTTGCCAACTCGCCTCAAACCGATAATATTCAGAATCAATGAGTGGCTCAAATTTTCTTCGAGCTTTTGGAACATTTCTCGCTTAGATAGCTCCGCCTCCCTAATACTAAACTCATTACCTCCCCACCAGTCATTTTTTATTTTTAATTCTTCAAGTGATATCATATTTTGTCATTATTACGCTACTATTAAAATAACAATTTAAACATACCATAGTATTATCATAATGTAAAGTCATAATAATTTGCTAATATTACAGGTATTTTTATGCGTAATAATTACAAAAATACCTAAAAAACACACCTAAAAATCAAAAAAGATATAATTTTAAAAAAAGATAAAAAATATTTCCGA
>JBBTVV010000071.1:0-1164 GCA_038063135.1 Patescibacteria group bacterium | reverse complement strand
AGTATTCGGCGACAGACCCTTTATTAGGCCTGCCATTAATTAATCCTATTTATGACAGGCCTTTGTAATTTCAACATTATTTAATTCTGAGACGCTGTAACAGTGATATCAGCAACATAAGCACCCTCCCTCAAATACTTTGCGTTTGATTCTGTTCTAAACTTCACTGTTTCAATTTCTCCAGCTTCAAGAGTATCTGAGCTCCTATTAATTATTGTTTCTGGAGTAACGCTGGCATTATACCAACAACTATCGACAGTATTACCAGATCCTGTGCCACAAATAGTTCCATTGTCTTTAAATTTTGCTATTGTATCAGCAACTGTTGCTGGTTCAACAGTATAACCAAATTCTGCCTGACTTGATGCAGGAGAAGTCCAAGTATAATCAGGTGTTGATGTAGCAGGACTATAATCACTAAAATTATAAGTACCATCCAATTTCATTGCAGGAGAAGTACTTGCATTTAATGTTAAAGTAAAGCCAGTTGTATTACCAGTAATAACTGTCCACGTAGTTACCCCTGTTCTTGGAGCTCCTGCGTTTCCAGTTATACTAGGAATAGGACTTGACATTGTTACATCAGCTGCAGCTGAAATACTAATTTCTGAAGAAACAGCTTGAGTAGTAACAATTGAATCGCTATAAGGACCAACGCCAGGACCACCTGCTGCTCCTGCTAATGTTGGTTCAAAAAACATAAAACCCCCCATTGCTAGTAAGCTAACAATTGCAAACATACTAATTACTTGTTTCATATTTTTTATTTTATATTATATTATATTTTTTTACTTTCAATATTATTATCCCTCGACCTTTTAGTTGGATAATTTCTATTTTTAAAATTAGAATAAAAATTAAATAAAAACTTAATTTTTATTATTTTAATTATAACATAATTTTACTTTATTTTATACTAGCTATTTTATTTTTTTTAAAACGACAAGTAGCATGCAAAATAAGCTATAATAACTTATTATCTTGTATATCTAAAAAAAAATAATTATTAATTAAATTTAAAAAAAATAAAATTATTAAAAGTTATCCACACTTTCAAGATAAATATCACTGAAAATATAAAAAGTCTCGACAAAATGTCAAGACTTTTTATTAAGGGTCTGTCGCCGAATACTCTTTTGAGTAGAAAATTTCAAATTTTTAGGA
>JBBTVV010000070.1:0-1908 GCA_038063135.1 Patescibacteria group bacterium | reverse complement strand
AAAGAGTATTCGGCGACAGACCCATAAAATTTGAAATTAAAATTGCAAATAAAAATCTCTGAAAGAAATTTTAAAACTTTTTATTATTTTGCCTAATATTTCGGCATGACATATTTGGGAAGTCCGACTTCCGAAATATTTCTATTTTGCCTTGACAGTCAATTTTTTTTGCACCAACATTCAGGTTTAAATAATAAACAAAATTATAAAAAATTCTTTAAATTAAATTTTTAGATTTTCGAATTCTTTCTAAAACACTCCTTACAATCATTCTAACTCTTTCCCCACTAAGCCCATATCCTTTCCCGATTTCTGCAAACGAATTTGGTCTGCCCTTTCTTTCCTTTAAATCTAAATCTATTTTTTTATCATCCTCTAAGTCAATCAAACCAAAGTGCTTTAAAAAAATTTCTTTATCCCGAAACGAGACTCTTTCTAAATGAAAGAGGACTTTAAAAATTTTTTCTAAAAGATCTTTTTCTATTATTTCTTGGGTAAAATCTCTTTTATCGGGAATAATATCTCCTAGAGAATCCTCTTCATCTTCATCAAATGAATTTCGATATTCATCAACGACAGGAATAACTTCGTCCAGCGAAGCTATTTTCATTTGATATATTTCAGCTATTTTAGCTATTTTAGAAACTTCCTTCATGCTAATTCCCATTTTTTCGGCAATTTCTTTAACTGTAAGTTCTTTTTTTAATTCTTGCTCTAATTCTCTTTTTACTTTTTTATATTTAAAAAATTTTTCAATTTTATTTACAGCAATACTAATAAGTTTATCATTGTTTTGCAAAGCATTAATAATTGCATTTTCAATACAAACAATTGCAAACGTAGAAAATTTACCTCTTTTAGAATCAAATTTATCTACGGCGCTCATTAATCCAATAACACCCTCTTGAATTAAATCAAGTGAAGTAAAACTGGTTGAAACAAATTTTTTTATAGAATAAACTACCAATCGAATATTAGATAAAACGATTTCTTCTTTAATTTCAGAAATTCTTTTTTCAGAATTCTTTTTATATTCTTCATTAGCTTCCTCTTTAATAATACTTTTCTTTTTTTCTATCTCTTCAAATAAAGACATTGTTTCATCGTCAGACAAACAAGGATAATTTCCATATATTTCTGAAAGAAATCTTTTTGGTTCTCTTCTTTCGGGATATTTATTGCTTTCATCGTCAGACAAATTTTCTCTTTTAGAATTTGAATCTGGATGAAAAATATATTCTTTCATAATGGATTTTTAAATAAATTGATTTAGAAATATTTATTCTAATTTATTTTCTAATTTTTCTGCGCAATTAATTAATCTGCTAAATTCTTGACCAAATCTTTCTCTGCCAAATCTTTCTTTAAAAAAAAATTTGTTTTCTTCTTCTGTTCTTTTACTATTTATATCAACTTTATTTTTTTCTGCTGCTTTTGTTTTAATTGTTTTTAATTTTTCTCGTATATCTGTTACTAAATTTATAAATTTTTTTATTTTTTCTTCTTCTGTTTCTTTTAAATTTTTTTCTTCTTCTATTTTTCTAAAATCAATTCCTGTTTCATTTTCAAAATAAAGAGCTAGTAATAATGCTGGAAATTCTGTATAAATATTCTGCATTTTTTCCATTTCTTTTTTAGTTTTAGATAATTGTGTATCCTCATATTCCAAAAAACAATCCGGATGCTGATAAATATTTTCTCCTAATGGGTCTGTCGCCAATTATTCTTTCGAGTATAAAATTTACCCCCTCCCCTAAACTCACTATTGTTTTGAGCTTAATCCATCATCAATAATTTTTACTAAAGGTTCCTCCCAACCGAAACATGTTTCCTTACTACATAACTTTCTAAATGCGTTAATACAGTTTTGGTCAAACTTTACATATTCTTGAAGCATTAACACAATTT
>JBBTVV010000069.1:0-1618 GCA_038063135.1 Patescibacteria group bacterium | reverse complement strand
AAATTTCCTAAAAATTTGAAATTTTCTACTCGAAAGAGTATTCGGCGACAGATCCTTGAAAGAGTATTTGGCAACAGACCTATGGTATTTGAATAAATTTAATATTTTTTATGGCAGAAGAAGTAATTTTACGATTTGATGAAGTGGATTTTGAATATACGCATAATAAGCCTATTTTAGATGAGGCGAGTTTTAGTGTGCGAAAAAATGCGAAAGTAACTTTGATGGGTCAGAATGGAGCCGGAAAAAGTTCTTTGTTTGCTTTAATTATGGGTGAATTAAAACCTCTTTCCGGTAAAATTTCTATTACTAATGGCGCTACGATTGGCACTGCCAGACAAACTATGGCGCGTGAATATCTTGATTTGTCAGTCGAAAAATATTTTGCAAAAGCTTTTGAAATAGTGCCGACTAATTTAGCTAGTAAAATTAGCAAGGTTTTAGATGCTGTAAATTTAGCAGTTCCTGTTGATAAACTTGTTGGAAATCTTTCTGGCGGACAGCAAGCTAGATTATTATTAGCTTTTGCATTAATTCAAAATCCTGACATTCTTTTATTGGATGAACCTACTAATAATCTTGATTCAGCAGGAATTGATCACTTGATCGAATTTTTAATTATGTACAATAAAACAGTGATTGTAATTTCTCATGATGCTGGATTTTTAAATTGTTTTACAGAAGGAGTTATTTATCTTGATGTTTTTACTCATAAAATTGAGGCTTATGTTGGTGATTATTATTCAGTAGTTGAAGAAATTAGTAAGCGAGTAGAACGTGAGCAACGAAAAAATGCTCAATTGGAAAAACAAATTAAAGATCGCAAGGAGAAGGTTAATTTTTTTGCCAACAAAGGTGGAAAAATGCGCAAACTTGCTAAAAAATTAAAAGATGAAACAGCAGATTTAGAAGAAGATATGGTTGATGTAAGAAGAGAAGATAAAACTATTAGAGAATTTACTATTCCTTGTCAAGATATTGTTGGTGAGATTGTTAAAATTAGCGCTGTAAAAATTATATATAATCATGAGTCAGTAATTAAGGAAGTAGAAAAAATTATACGCAAACAAACGCATCTTTTAATAACAGGTCCAAATGGAGTTGGGAAAAGTACTCTTTTGCGATCACTTGTTTCTAATAAAAATGAACATGTTAAAATTTTAGATAATGTGCGGATTGGTTATTATAGTCAAGATTTTTCTAATCTTGACTATAATCAAACTGTATTTGATTCGCTTTCAAGCGCTCTTTTGGAAGGCACTGATACGCAAGCTATGCGTTCAATCGCAGCAGGGTTTTTAATTGGCGGAGATTTAATGGGGCATAAGGTTGCTGAATTATCTGAAGGACAAAAGGGCTTATTATCTTTTGCTCGCTTGGTGTTAATGCAACCAGGACTTTTAATTTTAGATGAACCAACTAATCATATCAATTTTCGTCATTTGCCAATAATTGCTCAAGCTATTAACGAATATGAAGGAGCAATGATTATAGTAAGTCATATGCAGGAGTTTATTCAAGAAATAAAAATCGATGATTATTTGGATTTAGGGAAAATTTAATAGGGTCTGTCGCCGAATACTCTTTCGAGTAGAAAATTTCAAATTTTTAGGAAATT
>JBBTVV010000068.1:0-3631 GCA_038063135.1 Patescibacteria group bacterium | reverse complement strand
GGCGACAGATCCACTATATCTGGCGATATAGATTCGTATGATATTACTATATAAAGCTTTTCTTTTTTTGGCAAATTTTTTAAAATAGTCTTTAGTGATTTTTATTGATTTGTGGTATATTAATTTAGCTGTTATAATAGGATTATTAAGATTTAAGATTTCCATAATTTCTAATTTATACTTTATATTCTATGGCTACTAAAAAAATAATTATTGCTAATTGGAAGATGTATTTAAATTTACAAGAAACTTTGACTACTGCTAATGAATTTGCAAAAAAGTTTAAAGATTTTTCTGGTAGTGAAGTTGTTATTTGTTGCGCAACTCCTGCTTTAGCAAAAGTAGAAGAGATTATTGGCAAAACGCCATTAAAATTAGGCGCGCAAAATGTTTTTTGGCAAGATAAAGGCACATATACTGGAGAAATTTCTCCTACTATGCTCGTTGAGCTTGGTTGCAAATATGTTATTATTGGGCATAGTGAACGACGTAGATATTTATCAGAAAATTATGAAATGGTGCATAAAAAAGTTAAAGCAGTTGTTAATACTGAAAAACTAACTCCAATTATTTGCATCGGTGAGAGTTGGGAGGAAAAGAGAACAGATCAGCGTGATTTCGTTTTAGTTGATCAATTACAACAAGCTTTAAGTGGCGTTGATGTTCTGGGTGATCAACAAATAATTATTGCTTATGAGCCGATTTGGGCAATTAGTTCTGGACAAGGGTCAGGAACTGCTATTGAGCCTGCTGAAGCTGAATATGCTCATAAGATCATTAAACTAACCTTAAATGATATGTTCGGCATAGAAGTGGTAAGTAATAATTTTCGTATAATTTATGGCGGTAGTATTGATAGTAAAAGTGTTAAAGGTTTTGCTAATTTAGAAAATATAGATGGTTTATTAGTTGGTGGAGCTAGTTTAAAAGTAGATGAATTCTTTAAAATAGCCTCTAGTTTAGGGATTAAGAATTAGAAATTGTCAATTACATAAGAATCTAAAATTTAAAATCTAAAATTTATGCTGATTCATATTAAAACTTTGGTTAAAAATGCTCAGAAATATGGCTACGCTGTTGGGGCATTTAATGTTACTAATTTAGAGTCAATTTTAGCAGTGGCACAGGCAGCTGTTAAAGCAAATTCTCCAGCAATAATTCAAGTTTCGGAAGCAGCAATTAAATATATGGGGCTTAAGCCAATCACTCATATGGTATCTACCGTAGCTAAAAACGTGGCAGTTGATGTGCCGATTGCTTTACATCTTGATCATGGTTCTAGTTTTGATACTGTTTTTGAATGTATTAGCGCTGGATTTTCTTCTGTGCACATTGATGCTTCAAGTTTGCCCTTAGATGAAAATATTAATTTGACGAAACAAGTTATAAGAGTAGCGCATGCTAAACATGTTTGGGTGCAAGGAGAAGTAGGTGCAATTGCTGGGTCTCATGGAGATATTACTAGTAAATTAGAAAGTATTCCTTTGGCAAAGCTAGAAGAAGTTGTTAAATTTGCTAAAGAGACTGGAGTTGATACAATTGCAGCAGCTGTTGGTACGGCACATGGCATACATGTAAATGAAAGTATTGTTTTTAAATTGTTAAAAGCGATAAATGAACAAGTAAAAATTCCTTTTGTTTTGCATGGCGCATCTGGTGTAGATGATGCTAAAATAAAAAGAGCAATTAAAGAGGGTGTTAGTATTATTAATATAGGCACTGATTTAAAAGTAGCTTTTTGTCGGACTTTAATGAAAGAGTGTTTAAATAATAAAAAAGAAACTGATCCTAGAAATTTATTAAAGCCAACAATTGGAGCGATGGAAGATGTGGTTGTTGCTAAAATGGAATTATTTGGTAGCGCAGGGAAAGCAACTGCTAACGTTTAGCTTTTTAGGAAATTTCCTAAAAAGCTAAAAGCTAAAAAATATGTACAACATTATTCCTTTAATTTTAATTTTAGTCTGTTTAATTATAGTTGTTGTTATTATTTTTAAAAAATTTCCTCTTTTAGCAACTCTAGATGTAAAGAATATCCCTGCTGAAAAAGAAGCTAAAATTAAAGAACAAATTATTGGTGCAAGATTAAAAAGAAGTGTTATTAAATGGTGGTCTCAATTTATCAGATTTGTTGGGCCGTTGGTAAAAGTTTTTAATAATTTATTTAGTTCGCTATATAAAAAATTGCAAAGATTGAAAGATGAACATCAAAAACCAGCGCTTAATTTAAACAATGATAAGCTAGCGATTGATCAGCTTTTTAATGAGGCAATCGTGTTGAAAAAACAAGACAATTTAACAATGGCAGAGAAAAAATATATTAAAATTATAGGTTTAGATGGTAAAAATATTAGAGCATTTGAAGAATTGGGACGGTTATATTTTGAACAAAAAAGCTTTGAAGAGGCTAAACAAGCGTTTGAACATGTTTTAAAATTAAAACAAGATAATAAAGACACTTCTGATAATTTAGCGCAAATTGCCAATGAAAAAGATGGGCTTAGTCAGTCTGAGTGTGATTATATTGAATCATTAAAAGGGAATAAGCAAAATGCCCAGACTTTTTATAGTTTAGCATTGGTTTATCAAGCATTAGATAATTTGCCAGAAGCTATTAGCAGTTTAACAAAAGGCTTAGAGATAGAGCCAAATCATCCTCGTTTTCTTGACACAATGCTAGAATTAAGTATAATGATAAAAGATAAAATATTGGCACTAGATACTTATGATAGGTTAGTAGTGGCTAATCCAGAAAATAAGAAAATTGAGTTATTTAAAAAACAGATTGATGAGTTGTAATTAATTTTTGATTTTTGTTTTTACAATTTTTAGGATTTTTGTTTTAAGGTTGATTTTTTGAAAATTGTAAATGTGAAAATTGAAAATTTTTTTTATTTGCCGTTGTAGCTCAGCTGGTAGAGCAACTCCATGGTAAGGAGTAGGTCCGCGGTTCAATTCCGCGCAACGGCTCCGAGCCAATTATTAATTATGAATTATAGATAGTATCATCTTACAATTCGTAATTGTTAATTAATTATGGGTCGGTACCAAAGCGGTCAACTGGGGCAGACTGTAAATCTGCTGGCTTTCGTCTTCGTAGGTTCGAATCCTACCCGGCCCACATAAAAAAATTAAAAAAATAAAAATAAAAATGTAAAACTATTGAATTATTTTTTTGTTATTTTCAGATTAAATAGTTCAAATTTAAATTTTTGAATTTTAAAATAATAAAATTATGCCACAAGATAACATGATGAAATTGGAGTGTAAGGAGTGTAAGAGAATAAATTATTTTTCAAGAAAAAATAAAAAAACTCTTAAGGACAGATTAGAAATGAGTAAATATTGCAAGTACTGCAAAAAACACACTTTACACAAAGAAACTAAATAAAATCAAAGCATCTCTTTTAATTGGAAAATATGAATTTTTCAACTAATGTTTTGTTATCATTATTTCATCGTTTTCTCGCCTTTATAAAAATAAGGACAAATCACAAGTCTTTTTTTGGACTACCGTTTACGTTTATTGTGATTTGTTTTATTTGTGTTTTATTGCTTTTTTTGGGAATAATGCATGGCGTTTTGGTCTCTGAAATAAATCTTGTGTCATTAGATCTACGAGTTGCTAATT
>JBBTVV010000067.1:0-1083 GCA_038063135.1 Patescibacteria group bacterium | reverse complement strand
TTAATGCTATCAATTTCTTAAGTAATGATTTTAATAATGACTCACCAATATTTTTGCCTCTGTATTCTGGACTCACAAAATATTCTCAATAATTGCTTTCTTAAAACAGAGGTTATAATTTGCGATTATGAAACCAATAATATGTTTGCTCTCTTCAGCAACTAAAATAGGGTTATTTTTACTCTGAATACAATTAAATAAAACAGATTCTGGCCAAAAAGTTACAACTTCTTCACTAACCTGAAACTCATTTACAGAATTTCCGATTTTACCAATTTCTTTAATGTCTTGTAATGTTGCAGTTCTTATTCTCATAATCATAAATAAATTGTGTGTTTATAAAAAACCTTTCTTTAATAGGCCTTTTTCTAAATTTCACTTAACGTTAGGATTATGAGAAGTTTCTGGAGCGAAGCGGAAATGAATTTGGGTCGAGAAAATTTTTCTTTCATTGTTATATTAATTGTGAAAAATTTTTGAGCCAGATATTCTTTGTTAGGCGATGTTTTATTCAGAAACAGAAACACGATTTTCAGTGAGCCAGCCATTGAATGCCTTATAGAATTCCCCGTTTATTTTCAAATCACTCAATATTTCCTCATCATTCTCGCCATTCATTATGTCTGCACTTTTTTGTGGAGTAAATATTTCAAGAGGCTTTACAGCCGTTTCCGTATTTGATTTGCCGTCCCATTCATTCACGTGAAATATATTTTTAATACCAATATCCAAAGTAGCATCAACAATGACCCACTTACCATCAATCAATACTTCCAGCCATACATGTGAACTTAAATCATCGTGCGGAACATTTGAAACATCTCTAGGCAAATCAAATGAACTCCACAAAAAA
The DNA here is from genome assembly GCA_038063135.1 of Patescibacteria group bacterium. GTDB lineage: Bacteria > Patescibacteriota > Patescibacteriia > Patescibacteriales > GWC2-42-12 > JAHITL01. Next base: position 230 of record JBBTVV010000067.1, on the reverse strand, counting down.
GAGCAGACTTGATATCTAACCTCAAAACCTTGTTCAGTGAACAAATCTTTGAGTATCTTATGTTTACCACTACAGCTGACATCCTTTTCACCCAAAGTGAGGGGAATTTTATAAGGCATATCGCGGACAGCTTTAAATGCTTCAATAATTGTCATAAAAAATTTCTGTTTCTGAATAAAATTTTGCCCTTTTGAAGGTCTACCTTTTTATTCCGATTTTACTTAACTCGT
>JBBTVV010000066.1:0-6950 GCA_038063135.1 Patescibacteria group bacterium | reverse complement strand
TAAAAATTTGAAATTTTCTACTCGAAAGAGTATTCGGCGACAGACCCCTAATAGACTTGTATTGTTAGATTTGATTGTGCCTCGGGAGAGAATCGAACTCTCATGAAATTGCTCCCACACGAGTTTGAGTCGTGCGCGTCTACCAGTTCCGCCACCGAGGCAATAATTGATATGATTATTGTAAATTATATCAATTAAATTGTCAAAGCAAATAAATTAGGATATAATAAATTTTATACCGAATACGGTATCCGGTGACAGATCCTAGAAGAAAGAAGTAAATTTTTTATTTATATTTTTTTATGGGCAAGATAATCTCTATTGTTAATCAAAAAGGTGGGGTTGGTAAAACTACTACTGCTTTGAATTTGGGCGCTTATTTGGCTCATTTAGGCAAGCAAGTTTTGTTAGTTGACGTTGACCCGCAAGCTAATGCTACTTCAGGTTTGGGTATAGATCATAGAAAATTAGAACATGGTATTTATGAAGCTATTATTGGTCAAAAACCAATTTATGAAGTTATTAAATATACTATTCAAGATGGTTACAAAGTTGCGCCAGCTACTATTTCTTTAGCTGGCGCAGGTATTGAATTGGTTGGTCTTGATGATAGGGAGTTTAGGTTGTCAAAAGTTTTGGAAAGTATTAGATATGAATATGATTATATACTTATTGATGGACCACCTTCTTTAGGTTTATTGACTATTAATAGTTTAGTTGCTGCTGACGAGATTTTAATACCAGTCCAAAGTGAATATTTCGCTTTGGAAGGTTTAGGACAACTTCTTGATACCATTGCGTTGGTCCAAGGTAATTTAAAGCCAGAACTTGGAATTATGGGAGCAGTTATTACTATGTTTGATAAACGCAATCGTTTATCTAGCTCAGTAATGAATGAGCTTTATCAATATTTTCCTAATAAAGTTTTTCGTACTATTATTCCTCGTAGCGTCAAACTAGCTGAAGCGCCTAGTTATGGTCGTTCTATTTTCTATTATGATTCTAAATCAAAAGGAGGGAGAGCTTATGAAAAGTTAGCGAGAGAGTTAATTGATTTAGAGAGAGCGTGCTAAAAATTAAATTTTGTACCGAATACGGTATTCGGCGACAGACCAATGATGGGCGCAATTTTGACACAAAGAACAAGTTGGAAAAATGTAGAATTAGCTTTAGAAAATTTAAAAAATAGATAAATTTTTTTCTTTTAAAGATATTTTATATAATAAACTTGTTGCTAAATAATTTTTCACTTAAAAAATTATTTCGCACCAAATCTAATAAAAACAACATGTCTGTTTTAATAAATTTTAAAATTTGTGATAATTCTAAAGATTGTAATGGCATTAAAATTTGTCCGACAAAAGCATTTTATTGGGATAAGAAAAAAAAGACAATAACAGCTGATGATAAAAAATGTATAAATTGCGGAAGATGTGAAGAAGCTTGTCTAGTGGGCGCAATAAAAGTAGCTAAAACAGAAAAAGAATATAAAAAAATTAAAAAAGAAATTGACAAAGATCCAAGAAAAATTTCTGATTTATTTATTGATCGATATGGCGCCCAACCATTAGAACTTGCTTTTTTATGCCCTCAGGAACAATTTAATATTCAAGTTTTAGGGGCCACAAAAACAGTGGCGGTAGAATTTTTGAATCCTGATTTGGCAGAATGTCTTATTTGCTCTATTCCTATAAAAAATTTATTAAATGGGTTTGATATAATGTATCAAAAAATAAAAATAAAAAATAAATTTTTATTGGAAAAATATAAAATAAAAAATCTTCCAGCTTTATTGTTTTTTAAAAATAGTAAACTTATTGGTAAAATAGAAAAATATTATGATATAGAAAAGATAAAAGAAATAAAAGAAAAAATAGATAAAATTTTAACAAAAGTTGGATATAATAAAAAACAAATTTGAAAGATGATAGAGATTGTTTTGTCTCACAAATTTGCAAATCCAAAAAGATTAGATGGGTCTGTCGCTGAATACCGTATTCGGTATAAAATTCCAAATTTTTGTAAATTTTGTCAAAAACTTTTTCGCTAATATAACCATATTCCCTCAAAATTTTTTGAAAAAATTTCCTAAAAATTTGAAATTTTCTACTCGAAAGAGTATTCGGCAACAGACCCTTTATATGAAAAACATAGAAAAAAATAAAAAAATTTGTTATACTGAATTTGTTGCAGAATACGGTATTCGGTGACAGACCCACTAAAAGCGATAATAAAATAACTTTTTAATTATAATAATATGAACAATGGTCTTGGTCGTGGATTAAGCTCTCTTATTCCGCAAAAAGTAAAAAAAATTGCTATTTCTTCTGGTGATGCAGTAGTTGAATTGACAACAGAATTAGATAAAAATAGAATTTTTAATATAAAACCTGTTGAAATCAAAGTTAATCCATTGCAGCCTAGAAAAAATTTTGCTGAACAGGAGTTGCAGGAATTGGTTGAATCTATTAGACAGTATGGAATTATCCAGCCTTTAATTGTTACAAAAAAGGATGATGGTTATGAGTTAATTGCTGGTGAACGTCGTTTGCGATCTGCTAAAATATTAAATTTGGCTAGCGTGCCAGTTATTATTAGGCAAGTTGATGAACAAGAAAAATTGGAAATTGCTTTGATAGAAAATGTACAGCGAGAAAATCTTAATTCAATTGAAATGGCTTTGGCTTATCGTAAGTTAATTGATGAATTTAATTTAAGTCAGGAAGAAGTGGCTTCACGAGTTAATAAATCTAGGCCAGCGATAGCAAATGCATTGCGGCTACTTTATCTTCCAGAAGAAATTCAGCAAGCTTTGATGGAAGGAAAAATTTCTGAAGGTCATGCAAAAGTAATTGTTGGTTTAGATAGTGAAGTAAAACAATTAATTTTATTTAAAAAAATATTGCATAATAATTTAACAATTGAAGATACTTCTTTAGAAACACGGCATATGGGAGGAACTAAACAGGCTAGAATTAAAATTAATTATGCTGATAAAGACAAAGAGTTTGTTTTTAGAGAATTTTTTAGCACAAGAGCTGAAGTTAAGCGAAAAGGTAAAGGCGGACAGATTGTTATTACTTTTTATAGTGAAGAAGAACTAGCAGAAATGGTTGCTAAGTTGAAAAAAATATAAAATACAAACTATAAATTATGAAATTTGTTCATTTGCATACTCATTCTCATTATTCACTTTTAGATGGTTTAATTAAGCCCGATGATTTGGTGCAAACTGCAAAAGAAGATGGCGCAACTTGCGCTGTTTTAACTGATCATGGCACAATGTATGGGGTTATTGAATTTTATCAAAAATGCAAAAAAGCCGGGATTAAGCCGATTATTGGAGTGGAAATGTATTTAACATCAGGTTCTCGTTTAGAAAAAAACAGTAGAACAGAAGAAAGAAACTATCATTTGATACTCTTAGCCAAAGATATTGTTGGCTATAAAAATTTAATAAAATTAACAACGCTTGCTCATCTCGAAGGTTTTTATTATAAACCTAGAATTGATTGGGAAATTTTGACTAAATATAAAGACGGATTAATAGCTTTGACAGCTTGTTTGGCAGGTGAAATACCAAGATTGATACAGGCTAACAAATTAGATAAATGTGAAAAAAGATTATTGGAGTATAAGGAACTTTTTGGTAGTGATAATTTTTATTTAGAATTACAGCATCATCCAAATTATCCTGAGCAAATTAATGTTAATCAGCGATTAATAGAATTTAGTAAAAAGTTAGACATTCCGTTAGTAGCTACAAATGATGTTCATTATTTAGATAAAGATGATGATGAAGCGCAGGATATTTTATTGTGTTTGCAAACTAAAAAGAAAAAAGAAGACAGAGATCGTTTAACTATGGTTGGTGAAAATTTTGCTTTTCGTAGTAGTAAAGAAATGTTCGAAATTTTTAAAGACACTCCTGAGGCGATTTCTAATACAGTAAAAATTGCTGAGCAATGTAATTTGGAAATTAAATTAAATGAAATACAATTGCCTTATTTTTCTGTTCCAGATGGTTATGATTGTGATAGTTTTTTGACAGAATGGAGTAAAAGGGGACTGATAGAGCGTTATGGTTGTGACTATCAACATGTTGAAGAAGTTATTAGACAACGAATGGATTATGAATTGTCTGTTATTAGAAAAATGGGTTGGTCTTCGTATTTTTTAATAGTTGCAGATTTTGTTAATTGGGCAAAAAATAGCAAGATCGTTGTTGGTCCTGGTCGTGGTTCAGCAGCAGGTTCGCTAGTTTGTTATTTGGTAAATATTACGAATATAGATCCTTTAAAATATGATTTATTGTTTGAACGTTTTCTTAATCCTGACAGAGTTTCTATGCCTGATATTGATATGGATTTTGCCGATATTAGACGTGAAGAAGTTATTCGTTATGTTGAAGAAAAATATGGCAAAGATCATGTAGCTCAAATTATTACTTTTGGTACTATGGCTGCCAGAGCTGCTGTAAGAGATGTTGGTAGAGTTCTTAACTATCCGTATGATTATTGTGACAAACTAGCTAAGATGATTCCGCCGTTGTGTAAAATAGATCAAGCGCTAGAAGAGGCAACGGAGTTTAAAAATATTTATAAAAATGAAGATGCTGCTAAAAAAATTATTAATTACGCAAAACGTTTGGAAGGTGTTGCGCGACATGCTTCTACTCATGCCTGTGGGGTAATTATTACAAAAGATCCTTTAACAGAGTATGTGCCTTTGCAGTACGCCTCGTCATCAGACAGAACTATTGTTTCTCAATATTCGCTTCATCCTGTTGAAGATTTGGGGTTATTAAAAATGGATTTTTTGGGTTTGAAAAATTTAACTATTATTGAGTCTGCAATTAAAATTATTAAAAATACTAGAAGTTTAGAAATTGATGTTAATAAAATCCCATTGGATGACAAACCAACTTATAAATTATTTCAGAAAGGTGAAACTACTGGTGTTTTTCAATTCGAATCTAGTGGGATGAAACGTTATTTGCATGAGTTAAAGCCAACAGAATTTGAGGATATTATTGCTATGGTTGCGCTTTATCGTCCAGGTCCGATGGAATGGATTCCTGATTATATTGCAGGAAAGCACGAAAAGAAAAAACCTATTTATTTGCATGTTAAGCTTGAGCCAATTTTAATAAAGACTTATGGCGTGGCTATTTATCAAGAGCAAGTAATGCAGATTGTTCGAGATTTGGCTGGTTTTACTATGACAGAAGCTGATGTTTTGCGAAAAGCTGTCGGTAAAAAAATTGTAAAATTGCTTGCTGAACAAAAAGAAAAGTTTATTGATGGATGTGTAAAAAATGGTATTGCTAGCCAATTAGCAGAAAAGATTTTTTCTTTTATTGAACCTTTTGCTGGTTATGGTTTTAATCGTAGTCACGCAGCTTGTTATGCTTTAATTGGTTATCAAACAGCTTATTTAAAATCTAAATGGCCGACAGAATTTATGGCAGCGTTGTTAACTGCTGATCAGCAAAATATTGATCGTATTGCTATTGAGATTGAGGAATGTCGTCATATGGGGATAGATGTTTTATCGCCTGATATTAATCAGTCTTTTGAATCTTTTACAGCGGTAGCTTTAGAAACAGGAATGCCGAAGACTATACGGTTTGGATTAAAAGCTGTTAAAAATATTGGCGATCATATTGCTGAAGTAATAATTGAGGAGCGTAAAAATAATGGAGTATTTAAAGATTTGTCTGATTTTTTGGAAAGAATTTGTGATAAAGATTTGAATAAAAAATCATTGGAAAGTTTGATTAAGTGCGGTGGTCTTGATCAATTTGGTGAACGTGGTCAGCTTTTGAAAAATGTTGAAAGTATGTTGGAATTTAATCGTGAAACCAGTAAAATAAAAAACAATGGACAAGCAAGTCTATTTGGTGAAATTCCTAGTCTTTTAAATAATAAAATAAAATTAGAAAGCGCTGAGCCTGTTAAACAATCGGAAAAATTAACTTGGGAAAAAGAATTACTAGGGTTGTATATTACTGGACATCCTTTTTTGGAATATGAATCTTTGATTAATAGAGATTTAATTTTGCCTATTGCTAAAATGGGAAAGAATTTATCTGCTCGTCAAATTATTATTGCTGGAATCATTATTAAAATTCAAAAAATAATTACTCGTTCTAATGAACCAATGCTTTTTGTAAAGATTGAAGATTCAACTGGCGTTATTGAATCTTTGGTTTTTCCTAGTTTATTAAAAGAAAATGTTGATATTTGGCAAGAAGGTAAGGTTGTTATTTGTCAGGGTAAATTATCAAACAAGGATCAGCAGGTAAAATTTCTATGCAATCGTGTTGTTGAAGTAGTTATTGATAATGCTGCGGAAAAAATAGATAAATTTATTAAGGATGCTGATGTTAGTATTCCTGATAAATCATTTGAAAAACGTTCAGCAGCAACTTCGGTTTTAGCTAAAGCTTCAACTCAAGTTTTAGCCACAACAATTATTAAACAAGAAAATCTTGTTAATAAAGTAAATGCAAATTATTTACAATTTGATAAAAATAAATTATATGTTTTGTTAGATAGTAAAATAAATCCAGCAATTTTAACAAAGCTAAAGGATTTGTTAATTAAATATAATGGTGATAAAAAAGTCTATTTCAAAATTAAATCTCAAACTTTACCAAATAAATTTGATCTAATAGAAACAGATTTTGCAGTTATTTATGACCAGTCTTTAATTAAAGCTATTAATAGTTTATTGAGCTATTAAGGGTCTGTCGCCGAATACCGTATTCGGTATAAAATTCCAAATTTTTGTAAATTTTGTCAAAAACTTTTTCGCTAATATAACTATATTCCCTTAAAACTTTTTAAAAAAATTTCCTAAAAATTTGAAATTTTATACTCGAAAGAGTATCCGGCGACAGACCCATTAAAATAATTGGACAGAAAAAATAAAAATTGGTAAAATAA
>JBBTVV010000065.1:0-6732 GCA_038063135.1 Patescibacteria group bacterium | reverse complement strand
ATTTACAAAAATTTGGAATTTTATACCGAATACGGTATTCGGCGACAGACCCAATCAGTGATTCAGATAATTAAAGTTTAATAAAAAAAGAGCATAACTTATAACCCCAGTTTAAGATCATAAGCTATGCCCCGCCTACACTCAATAATTACTTACAGATTGAAATGTCTTAATTTGTTGAGCATACTTTCTTTTAGAGAGGCCTCTACCTAAGACCAGCTCTGCCTTTTTTGCTCTCTCATCACTCTGATCTGGATCGTACAAAACCCAAATCAACTTGTACAGAGAAGGCTTTACTTCCTTCCTTTTCACTCTCATCACCCCCCCCTATTTTTTTCAAAAAATACAAAAAAACTTAACAAAATTAACATTCCACCTTACCATGAACTAATTATTTTGTCAAGTCTTTTATAAACTTGGTCGCATCATCTTTTAGTTGCGGATCCATTTCTGCCACTTTTTGGGCAGTTTTTATTGCATTATTTTTATCTCCTAACTGTTTATAAGCATTTGCCAACTCAATCAAAACTTGCGAATCTTTTGGTTGAATTATTGCATATTCTTGATATAAAACAATAACTTGTTTCCAATCTTTAATAGCCAAATAATGCTTTAATAAATTATCCAATATCTCTGGATAGCCGAAAAAACCTACACCTCCAAAATTTAAACATTTATCTATTGTAGCAAAATTATCACTATTATCTTTAAAATAAAGAAAAACTCTAGCCAAATTACAATAAATATCGCCATAATCTTTATTTAAACTTATTGCATATTTTAATGTTTCAATCGCCTTGTTTTTTTCACCTCTTACAATGTAAATTTGCGCCTTAACTGGATAAATAGTTGCCCTGCCAGGACTGACAGCAATGGCTCTGTCAATCGCAGTCATTGCCCGATCAGAAAAATAATAAAATTTTTCTTTTTTATCAGTATAAGCCATTGATGCTGTATTAAGAATCTGCGCTAACTGCATTTGCATTATGCTATCAGCTGGATTATATTTTACATTTTCTTCTGCCTGCTTAACAGCAAAATCAAGGGCTTCTCTAGCTTTTTCTTTACTAAGAGAAGCTAAAGCTCCTGAATTAGATGATAAAAAGTTTAATAAACTAGAACGACTATCACGATCCAAAACAGTATTAAGACCCAAGGCTTCTTGATAAGCTGTTATACCTTTTTCAATATCGCCATGTCCAAAAGCTATTTGACCAGCTATAGTACTATCCAACATTTGCCAAACTCTAATATTATATTGATAAATAATAAATAAAAAAATCAAACCAGCAATAAGCAAAGTAGATAATTCTTTATTAGTAAAACTACTTTCATAATCTGGTTTTTCTTCTTCTTTATTATTAGTAAACCAATAAATATATCCCAAAGCTAGCATCAACGAAAAATATGTTACAAAAGAATCAAAAATCGCTAAATTTTGAATAAAATAAGCAACAAATAAACACAAAAATAAAATAAATTCAATTTTTAAAATTTTATTTTGTTTTTTACCTTGAAATAAATAATATAAAGCAGCAACGAAAATTAAAAGATAAGACAACAAACCAACTAAACCTGCCGTTGAAGCAATGTCAATCAAATTATTATGCGCTCTATCAAAATAAGTTTCAGAAGTAGTAAGACTATAAAACTTAGGATCAAAATATTTATCAAAAGTAATCGCAAAATTACCAAAACCGGTTCCTAGAATAGGATGATTATGAAAATCTTTTGCAGCGGCTTTCCATGAAATCAATCTAGTTTGAAACGTTACTGCGCCTGATGATATTTGTGTTACCCTATTAAGAATTGGAACATTTTTTATAAATTGATTTTGTTTAAATATAAATACTAACGAAATTAATATTATACAAAAAACAATTACTATTAAACTATAAATTTTTATTTTTTTGCTTTTGCTATAAAAAATAAACAAAATAAAAAACAATAGAAAACTTATACCCAAACCAATTAAAGCGCCTCTTGTATTAGTTACATTCATAACTAACAACATTATAAATGCTGCAACTAAATAAAATGTACCAACAAACCAATTATTTTTTTTATAAGAAAACTCCACAAGCCCCGCTTTATTATGAGAGAAGATGTGTCTAAAAAATAAAATCAATGCGAAATAAATATTAAAAATGGCATAACCAGAAACGTAAGCAGTATTACCAATTGTACTGTAATTTATTTTAAAAAGACCATAAAGACAAACTGCCGTAGAAACAACAACAGAAACGATTAATAAATTACGCCAATCATTCCAATTACGAAAAACAGTAATAATAATTAAATAAAATATGAAAAAATGAAAAATATGAAACCAACCAAGCATTCTTTCAATATCTCCCCAAAAACTTAAATTAAAATCAACACCAAAAATAGAAGAAATTAACAAAGCAGTAAAAAAACCTATTAAACCAAAAGTAATTAATGATTTTTTAGGTCTATAAAATGAAAATTTAATTATAAACGCAATCCAAAATATCGCCAATATTTCCACTAAAATATTAAAAAATATTTGTTTGGATGTTATAAAAGGAAAAAGCAAATTTGGCAAAACTAAAAAAACCGAAAGAAAGGATAAAAATATCCCTGATTTTAAAATAATTAAATAAAATTTTTGAGACATAAGGGGAAATTTAAAGTTACTTGCGTGCCTGTTCCTTTGATTGAATCAATAATGACTGTTCCTTTCATCAACTCAACAATTCTCTTTGTAATCCACAATCCTAAACCAGTGCCAATAATATTTTTTGTTGTTTCATTTTTTACACGATAGAATTTTTCAAATAATTGCTGTCTTTCTTCAGCTGACATACCAACGCCAGTATCTTTAATTCTTATTTCTAATAATTTATCTTTTTTCTCAACAAAAATTTCCACACCACCTTTGATGGTATATTTTATAGCATTGCCTATTAAATTAATCAAGACTTGTCTAAATTTTTCAAGATCAACATTGATTAAATACTGCGGTTCTATCGTTGGCTTATAATCAAGAATTAATTGTTTCTGATCTGCTTGAATTTTTAATTCATTTATAACTTCAACAATAATTTTATTTGCATCAATCTCTTGCAAATTTATTTCTAAACGATTTTGCTCAATTCTACTTACATTTAATAAATCCTCTACTAAATCAGATAATCTTCCCGCAGAATTTTGAACAAGCTGCATATTTTCTTTTACCTTACTATTTACCTCGCCAAATGAACCTTCTAAAATCATAGAAATATAACCTTTGATACCCGTAATTGGAGTTCTTAATTCATGAGAAGCCATTGAAATAAATTCATCCTTCATCTGATCAACTTCTTTAATCTTTTTATAAAGTATTGCATAATCCCATAATCTTACACTTACAGCAAGAAATAAAATTATTATTAAAACAGTAAAAAATAATAAAAAAATAGAAGCATTACGATTATAAACAGTAAGTTCATCAACTATTTTTGAAGATAATTTAATTGATAAAAGTGCTTGTTTGGTACCTGTTGCGCTAGACATTGGCATAGCAACTAACCAAAATCGATCGCCAGAATCTGTACCAGCCAACAATTCATTATTAGGCAAGCTAGCTAGATTTAATGAATTAGTTGCTAATCCATCATTATCTGGCTGGTTCCATGCCACATTGTAAAAATAAAAAGAAATAATCTTATTTAAATTTTTTTCTTCCGTTGTCGCTACAATCTTAAAACTTTCATCTTGCGGATATAGTATTGTTAAATCTTCTATATCAGCATTCTTCTGTTTTAATTCTTTTATTTTTTTCTGAATTACTTGTTGATTAATCAAATCATCCTTAAGCGAAAAATATATACTCCTACCAAAAGTCAACGCCTGTCGTTGCAAAATCGTGTCTATGCTACGATTATACCTATTAATAATTAAAATAGTATTAGCAACAATCAATGTCGGAATAATAATAATTAATATAACACCGTAAACCAATTGCACTATTTCTTTATTTTTAACAAAAAATTCTTTTAATTTCATAATTAAAAGTTATAAACTTTATAGACTTTACAGACTTTTCCGTTTAACAAATAATAAAAACATAGACAACCCCATGCCAACGATTGCGCCTGCTATCAAATAATACGCCATAAAGCCCTTCGCATCACTATCTTCTGCAGATATTGATGATGGCGCCACAAAATCGTTTACAGAGACTGCTTTAGCTTCTTTTACAAAAAATGACAACGGATTACTCTTTTCTACGACTTTCCCAGTATTATCATTAATAGCAACATAAATTTCATGCTTACCATCAACTAGCGGCTGATTAAAACTATATTTCCAATTACCATACTCATCAGTCTTAACTGTTACTATCATCGGTAAATCAGAATAAATATATAAAGTAATAACACTATTGGCTTTAGCTTTGCCTGAAAATTCATAAAAACTAGCGTCTACTTTTTGAACTTTTGAATTTTCAACTTTAGTAATAGATAGATTATTCACTTTTTTACCTTCTGTTTTTGGTTGACCTAGAACTTTATTTCCTGCAATAGCTTGATCAATCGGCGCTAAAGGTTGCTTAAGTTTTCCAACTCCCATTGGATTATATCCATTATTAATTTCAACTCCATCTGCATAACCATCTTTATCTGTATCTTCATCATTAGGATTAGTGCCTAACCGTTTTTCCATATCATCAGACAAACCATCTTGATCACTATCAATCATAAAAGCTATTGGAGCAGTCTGTGTTAAATTATCAGCGGAATCAAGAGTTATGTTATCTTTAGCAACAATAGTTTTTAAACCAACCTCTTCTCCTTTTATCGGAATTAATTCTTTAGCAACTTGATATTTTTCAATAATATCTTTAACTTTAATTGATTTAGCAGTTAAATCAACAATATTATTTTTAATATTTTGAAATTGTGTTTGTCTAGTTACAATATCACCTAAATAAGAATCTTTAATAACATTTTTACTTTGCCAATCGTCTGGCTTTATCGGCTTAATTTCATTAGCAGTTTTAGTTTCAACAACTTTTTGAACTTTTGTTGAATATTTATTAAACATAAAATCCTCACATTCTTTATCATTAGTTATTCCACCTGCTAAACATTCTTTAGGAGCTATTTTCTTAAATAAAAATTCATTACACTCTTTTTCTGTGGCAATTTTAGCTGTTTGACATTCCTGCGACAATAATGTTATTTTTAAAAACTCTTTACATTTTACAACATCAGTAATATTAACATTTTTACATCTTACATCGTTATCTGATTTAGGCTCTACGGGAATTATTATTTTAACATCTTTAATTTTCTCGCATTCCTCTTTCGTAGTTGCTCCTTTATCACGACATTCTTGTGATAATAAATTAGCCTGTAAATATTTATTACATTCATCCTTTTTAATTATTCCTTTTTTACGGCACTCAATAGACAAGCTTAAATATTTATTACATTCATCATAATTAATTATTTTTTTATCACGGCACTCAGCTGGCAAACTTAAAACAAATAAAACCTGAGAACATTCCTCTTGAGTTTTAGATCCAGCTTTTACGCACTCTACTGGCATAGTATTTTTATATATAAATTTCTGACATTTTTCAACATCATCAATCCCCTTTTTGCGACAATCAGCTGGCAAAGACATATATTTATCACATTTTTCAATGTCAAATATTTTTTTATCTCTACAATCAGAATGAACAGCTAAATATTTATTACACTCAACAACTGCTTTAATCCCTTGATCACGACATTCAGATGAAAGAGACATAAAAACTTTACATTTTCCATAATTATCAATTCCTTGATCGCGACATTCTGGTAAAATTTCGCTCGCAGTCTCACTAACTATTGCTACAGGCATATCTTTCCAACATTCTTCCAGGCTAACACTTCCTTTTTGCTTACAATCTAATGGAAGCGCTAAATAATTTTTACAAACAACAATATCTAAAATATTTTTTGCTTTGCATTCTTGATTTATAACAGGTTCTGTGCTTACTGGCTGTTGAGTAATAATTTCTGTTGACGGTTGATCAACTACTTGAGTATTGGTAATAATTTTAGCTGGAACTTGATTAACTGGTTGAGTAGTTGGTTTCACATCTGGTTGAATAGTTGACTGAACCGCTGGCTGAGTAATTAATTGGGCATTTGGTTGAATAGCCGATTGAGTAGTTGATTGAATAACTGGCTTAACAACTGACTTGATAATCGGTTGAACAACTGGCGCACTTTCACTTTTTATAATAGGCTCAGCTACGCTAGTATTCGAAATACTAGTATCTGCAGACATTGCGCGAACTACAAATGTAATTGCCAAAAAAAATGCCGGAAGAAAAATAACCAAAATAATAATAGTTAAACTTTTTAACAAAAAACCACTTTTCTTTTTTTTAGACATACAGTTAGATTAATTTTTAATTTTTTAAAAAATTACTTTTAATTTTGTGCCGATGTTGTTTCACAAACTGAACAATTAAATTACACGGATTCCTGTTTTTTTAATTTCATGAACCATCGGAATCCAATCTTTTTTAAAATCTTCCGGAGAAAATCCATGTGGTTCAATCCTATCATCCACACCTTTTCGAAGTTCCCATAACTTAAATCTTCCCTCTCTTCTATTTTTTTTATTTCATTGGAAACCACTGCTATGTCAATATCACTCCATTTATGAAATATTCCTTTAGGGTCTGTCGCCGAATACCGTATTCGGTATAAAATTCCAAATTTTTGTAAA
>JBBTVV010000064.1:0-3788 GCA_038063135.1 Patescibacteria group bacterium | reverse complement strand
AATTTGGAATTTTATACCGAATACGGTATTCGGCGACAGACCCATTAGTTAATTTGTCGATTTGTTGGTATTATTTTAAATTAATTTTAAAAAGTTCTTTGCTGGTTTCATCAGTAAAATAAAGATAAGAATTATTAGTTGGAATAATTAAATTTGACATATTGTAATTTCCGTCTGGCGTAGCGATTAATTTTTTTAAGCCTGTTTTTACATCGATTTTATATAGATTGTCTTTTGTATTTTTTGCCATTTCTGGAAAAAGCCCAGATCCTTCTTCTAATTTTTCCGGAACAGCGCAATATAAATCAGAACTATTAGCAAAGACACATTTATTTGCCCAAGTTTCAATATTGAGTGTTTGCCTATTGCTACCGATATTATCGCCTAGAGCATTAGCTAGCCAGAGCATTGGTTTTAAATTATTGTTGCTAGAATAAACGCTATATAACAATTTATCTCCGCTAGGCGACCATTTTGGTTGAAAGCCGCGACCTTCAATAGTCATTGATTTAAAATTTTCTCCGTTTAAACCAACAAAGTAAACTTCTTGACGATTAAAATCAACTCCTTCGGTATACATAGCTACCATCTGGTTATTGGGCGACCATAATGGATATACGGTTTCATCTTTATCGCCTATAGCTTCTAGCTGTTGAGCTTTGGAACCGTCTTCATTGGAAATTGCTAGCCAGCGATTATTGGGGTCAAGGCCAATACTTTTCATTACTAGTTTTGATCCATCTGGGGAAAAATCAAAGTCTTTCCAATGAGTTGGAAGGGTAATTTGTTTTTTGTTTGTAAAATCGTATATAATATTCGCTCCATCAGGGTATTCAAGAATAGCTTTATTTTTTTCAGGTGACCAAATAATTTTTTCTACTTGATTAAAAATTTTATCCGTAAGTAAAGTCGTTTGTCCATCTTTTGTTATGCTGTAAAATTTTCCGTCATCTTGATTATAATATTGTAGATTATTTCCATCACTACTTAATGTGACTGCTATGCTTGGAGTTTGATTAAGTTGATTGGTTCGTGTAACATTTCCTTGGGCAGTTGAGTCAATTTTGTTTGATATTAATGGTTCAATTGGCAAACCAGTTGAAGTTTTTGAAGGAGTAATTATTGTTCCAGCGCCTGTTTCAGCAATTGGTAAGCCAGCCGATGTTCCTGTGGCAGTAGGTTCCATATTTATTGGTTGAACTTCTGGTTGTTTAAAAAAAACTGAATAAAGTAGATAGCCTAAAATAAAAACTACTAGAATAAAACCAATAATTAAAAATATTTTTTTATATTTTGTAAAAAATTCCATATATTTTTTTATTGTACTATCATTAAAGTTTAAATTATTTTATTCTCTTTTACTTTTTTTTATTTGTGCTATATAATTATTATATAGCACAAATAAATCAAAGTAAAGTTTTAAAAGGTCTTCACTTTCATTCTAATTTTAATCGTTAAATCTTAAATTATAGTATGTCTTTATTTTCTTCTAATAAAAGTTGTTTAGGTATTGATATTGGTAGTTCTAGTATTAAGGTCGTTGAATTAAAAAGTGAAGTTGGAACAGTTCAATTGGTAACTTATGGTTTTAGCGAAAGCTTGTCTGCTCTTGATCAAAAAGATGTTAAAGAAATAGCTAAAATTATTAAAGAAATATGTTACAGATCAGGCACTATTAGCCATAGTGCTGTTTCTGCTTTGCCAGCGTTTTCAGTTTTTTCTTCAATTATTAATTTGAGTGGAGTAAATAAAAAAGATATTGCCTCTGCCATTCAGTGGGAGGCTAAAAAAGTTATTCCATTGCCGTTGGAAGATATGATTCTTGATTGGAAAAAAGTTAATGAATATGGCGATAAAATTGATAAAGGTAATATTAAAATTTTATTAACTGGAGCGCCACGCGCTTTAGTTAAAAAATATATTGATATTTTTAAATTGGCGCAGATTAATTTACTAAGTCTTGAGACTGAAATTTTTGCTTTAGTAAGAGCTCTTTTGGGCAATGACAAGTCTCCTATTATGATGATTGGAATAGGAGCTGTTACTACTGATTTATCTATTATTGATCAAGGTTTGCCTGTTTTAAGTCGAAGTGTTGATATTGGCGGTTTAACAATAACTAAGGCTATTGCTAATAATTTAAATATAGGGTTAGAGCGGGCAGAGCAATTTAAATATGATTTAGGCATTAGTCTGACTGAATCTCGAGATGATATTATTCCAAAAACAATTGTGGAAACTATTTCGCCTATTGTAAATGAAATAAAATATTCGTTAGATTTATTTCAAAATAAGAATAATAAAAAAGTGGAAAAAATTGTTTTGTCTGGTGGGTCAGCTTTATTGATTGATTTTGCTAATTATTTGTCTAAAATTTTAAATATCAATGTTATTGTAGGCGATCCTTGGTCACGAGTATCTTATCCTTTAGATTTAAAGCCTGTTTTGGAAGAAATTGGTCCACGTTTTGCAGTAGCAATTGGTTTAGCAATGAGAGAAACGAGAAGGTAAAAGTAGAAGATAGTTGAAAGTTTATAAAAGTTAAAAGTTATGCATTATATATTATACATTTTATGGGTGAGACAAATTTTTTATCAAGTAATCAAGATACTAGTAATCAAAAAAAAATACCTTTGAAAGAGGTTAATGATATTTTGTGGGCAAAACCAATAGTTGACGACAGAGTAAATGATAAAATAAGCAACAAAAAAAATGTTTTAAGCTTATTTAGTTTTTTAAATAAAAATAAAAATGTAAAGAAGATTGATAACAATTTAATTGATAAGTCTAAGATAGATCGTTCTAGAGAAGAAGTTTTAAAATTAATAAAACAAACTAAAAATCAGACAGGATTAATAAAACAAAAACATAGTTATAAATCAAATAGATTAAATGTTATAAATACTTGGCTTAAGTCAGTTTTAACTAAAAAAGTTCAAAAAAAGATATTAATTGATTATCAGGCAATTTTTAATAAAGAAGTAGAAAAAAGAAGCTCTATTCAATCTCCAACTCCAACTCCAACTCCAACTCCAACTCCAACTCCAACTCCAACTCCAACTCCAGTTGATATAAAGGAGTCTAAAGTAGAAGAGAAAAAACTAAAACAATCGCCTAAAATTGAAGAGTCTAAACAATGGGAAAATTTAGATGTTATAGAAACAAATTTAATTAAAGATGGGGCTATAACTTATTTTGATTGGCATGGCAGAGTCGCTATCTTAATAAATGTTATTATTTTATCTTGTTCTATTGTAAGTCTTGTTTATGGCGGGTTATTGTTTTGGCAAAAGCAAGGATCAGAAGATAAAAGAGATATAATTAAAAGAATTGCTGAGTTGGATGTACAAGCTATACGAGCAAAAGAAAACGTAAAGGAAATTGTATCTTTCCAGAAAAAATTAAAAGCAGTAAGTGTTTTATTAAATAATCATATTTATTGGACTAATTTTTTTAAATTTTTAGAAGATAATACTTTAGCAGATGTTTATTATTCAGGTTTTTCTGGAGATACTAGTGGTAAATATTTGCTTAGCGCGACAACTAAAAATTATGCAGGTATTTCTCGTCAACTTAATGCTATGAAAGCTAATGACAATGTTTTAGGGGTTAAGGCTGATGGAGGAAGAGGTGCTGGACAAGGCGCAGCATCTAGTGTTAATTTTTCGTTAGATTTAAAAATAAAACCAACAGTTTTTACTAAATAGGTTATTAAGGGTTTGTCGTCGGATATCGTATTCGGTATAAAATTCCAAATTTTTGTAAATTTTGTTAAAAACTTTTTCGCT
>JBBTVV010000063.1:0-1693 GCA_038063135.1 Patescibacteria group bacterium | reverse complement strand
CAAAAAGTTTTGAGGGAATATAGTTATATTAGCGAAAAAGTTTTTAACAAAATTTTCTAAAAATTTGGAATTTTATACCGAATACGGTATTCGGCAACAGACCCCTACTGAAGAATGATTAAAACCTAATTCTCGGGCACATAATCTTTTACTTAAACCTGTTTTTAATAATACTGCTAGCTCTATTCTGTTTTCTTTGCTAAATTGTTTATACATAAATGTTTGTGGTTATTAATTAATAATTGTTCATTAATTATTTATACCGCAAACATTTTTGTTTTTCTAATTTTTAGAAGTGGCGCAGTTCAGATTTAAATTTTAAGCACAGAGTGTTGACTTATAAAAAAAAGTATGTTATATTAATTTTTATGGAAAATAAATCAATTTTAGACCAAATAATTACTAACATCCAAGCAGAGGAAGTTTCCCGCTTGGATGTTGTTAAATTAATAAATAATCTATTTAATAAATTGAATAGCAGAGAGCGTGATGTATTAACAAAACGCTTTGGTTTGCTTGGAGATTGTAAGGAAACTTTAGAAAAAATTGGTCAAATTCACAAGCTTACGCGTGAACGGATTCGACAGATTGAGGCTTCTAGTATTAAAAAAATAAAGCAATTAGATGATTTAGATAGTAGTATAAGTGGATTAAAAAAAGTAATTAATCAATTATTAGAAGCGCATGGTGGTTTGATGGAAAAAGAATATATGCTTGATAATTTAGTTGATGCTTCAATCGGCGCTTATCAAGCAAAAGATAAAGATGCTAATATTCATCGCAGTCATTTTAATTTTTTAATTTCTAAATTTTTATCTGATGAATTTGAGGAGATAAAAAAATCAAAACATTTTAAAAATTTATTCAAGTTGAAATATCAATCTTTGGAATATTTAGAGGTTTTAGTTGAGGAATTATTAGAAAAAATTAATGAATTAAAAAATACAATGACAACCGATGAATTAATAAAATTAACAAAAGAATTGGTTAGTTATAAAAAAAATGAAGAAAAATTTAAAGCATCTAATGATTTATCTTCAAAAAAAGATAGTTTAGCAAATGTTGATATGATTATTCGTTCTATTTTAAAGACTATCAAAAATATTGGGCAAAATAGATTTGGTCATTGGGGAATTAGTAATTGGAGAGAAATTAGACCAAGGACTATTAATGATAAAATTTATCTTATTTTAAAGAACCACAGTAAGCCAATGCATTTTATTGATATAGCTGATAAAATAAACCAAACAATTTTTGATAAAAAGCAAGCTAATGTTGCTACTGTTCATAATGAATTAATTTTAGATAATAAATATGTTTTAGTTGGCCGTGGTTTATATGGCTTAAAAGAGTGGGGTTATTGTAAAGGAGCAGTTATTGATGTTGTTGAAAATATCTTAAAACAAAGCAGTTCTCCGTTGAGTCGAGAGGAAGTTGTGACTAAGGTTTCAGAACAAAGATTTGTTAGAGAGACTACTATTAATTTAGCGTTAATGGATAAAAAAAGATTTGAGCGATTGAGTAATGGTAAGTATAAAATAAAAATAAGATAAATAAGAGAAATAAAAAAATAAGAGAAATAAGATAAGCTTGGTTGCAAAATTTTAAAATCAAGATTATTTTATCTCTCTTTTTTTATTTAATGGGTCTGTCGCCGAATACCGTATTCGGTATAAAATTCCAAATTTTTGTA
>JBBTVV010000062.1:0-5521 GCA_038063135.1 Patescibacteria group bacterium | reverse complement strand
TTTCCTAAAAATTTGAAATTTTCTACTCGAAAGAGTATTCGGCGACAGACCCTTTTTTTGACAAAAACCCAATTTTAAAGGTAAGCTAAAAGAATTAAAACTTTTAACTTTTTTTATGTTTAATAAATTTTTTGGAAAATTTAGCAAAGATCTTGGCATAGACTTGGGTACAACTAATACATTAGTTTATACACCAGAAAAGGGCATTATTATCAATGAACCATCAGTAGTAGCAATAAATATGAGAACTGATGAAATTTTAGCTGTAGGCGCTGAAGCTAAAAAAATGCTAGGCAAAACTCCAAGTCACATACAAGTCATTAAGCCCTTAGTTGACGGGGTAATTTCTGATTTTGAAGTAACCGAAAAAATGCTTAAATATTTTATTGATAAAGTTCACTCAGAATATTTTACTTTAATTCCTCGCCCACGAGTAGTTATTGGAATTCCATTAGATATTACTGAAGTAGAAAAAAAAGCAGTTGAAGATGCTGCTAAATCTGCTGGCGCTCGCGAAGTTTTTCTCATTGAACAATCAATGGCAGCTGCTGTAGGCACTCGTTTTGAAGTAACTAGCCCTACTGCCACTATGATTGTTGATATCGGCGGTGGCACAACAGAGATCGCAGTTATTTCATTAGGCGGAGTAGTCACATGGAAAACTTTACGACTAGCAGGCAATGCTCTTGATAATGACATTATCCAATATGTCCGTGAAGAATTTAATATCTTAATTGGCGAGCAAGTAGCAGAAAATGTAAAAATAAGAATTGGCTCAGTTGCTCCACTAAAAGAAACTTTAACAATGGCGCTTCGTGGCAGAGATTTAATTAATGGCTTACCAAAAGAAGTAACAATAACAGACACTCACGTCAGAGAAGCGATGTCCAAAATAACTAATCAAATAATTGAAAATATAAAAATTACCCTAGAAACTACTCCTCCTGAATTAGCAGCTGATATTTATGAACATGGAATTGTTTTAACAGGCGGAGGAGCGCTTCTACGTAATTTAGATAAAGAAATAGCTCAAGCAACCAAAATCCCAGTAAGAATTGCTGACGATCCCCTTACTTGCGTAGCCAGAGGAACAGGAATTCTATTAACTGATCAAGAATTGCTTAAAAAAATTCTATCCCCTGATAATGAAAAATATTAAAATTAAAAATTTTGCTATATATGCTGAAATTTAGTTTTAAAAAATATATTATTTTTATAATAGTAGCTGGACTACTTATTTTTTTTCATTTTTTGAAAATTTTATCTCCACTAGAGTCATATATTAGCTATTGGCTTAATCCTGTATCAAAAAGTCTCTATTCTTTAAGCTCTAATTTACGTTCAACCTACAATAAACAAACAAATAAACAAATTTTGATAGACAAAATAAAACAATTAGAAGATCAGTCAAATAAACTTATTATAGAAAATGTAAAATTAAAAATTTTAGAAGAAGAAAATCAAATTTTACGCCAAAGTTTAAAATTTTTTACTAAAAATCAATATAATTATAAAATAGCAAATATAATTTCTCGTGGAGAATCAGCTGACTTAGCCAATGGAAATCAAACAATTATTATCAACAAAGGATCAGCTGACGAATTATTGCCAGGATTACCTATTATTAGTCCTGATATTTATGGCCTTGAAAACCAAGGATTAATTATTGGCAAGATTATTGCGACAAAAAATAATTCAGCGGAAATTTGCTTGCTTAATAACCAAAATTGTAAATTAGCTGGTTCTATACTAGGTCAAACAAAAACAAGTGGAATTATTCACGGCGAATTAGGATTAACAATAAAAATGGAATTTATTCCACAAACAGAAAAAATTAATAAAGATGATATAGTTATCACATCTGGATTAGAACAAAATATTCCACAAGGCTTAGTTATAGGCAAAATAGCAAAAGTAGTGCAAGACAATAACGAATTATGGCAAAACGCAACTATAGAACCATTAATTAACTTCGATGACTTAACAATTATTTCTGTTTTGCTTCCATAATAATTCATATTTATGTCTATTGAAAAAAAAATAATTAAAAATAAGCTATTAGCCCCTATGACTAGCTTTAAAATCGGCGGATTAGCTAAATTTTTTATAGAAGCAAAAAACGCTGAAGAAGTAAAAGACGCTATTCTTTGGGCAAATATGAAAAAAGAGAAAATTATTTTTTTTTCTGGGGGAAGCAATATTTTAATTAATGATACTAAAATAGATTGCTTAATAATTAAACTATCTGATACAAACTTATTAATTAATAATAATGAACTCATTTGCGGATCTGGACTTAGTTTAGCACGAGTAGTTATAATAGCTGTTGATCGTAATTTAACAGGACTAGAATGGGCAATCGGCATACCAGGAACAGTCGGAGGAGCAGTTTATGGCAATGCTGGCGCTTTTGGCAAAAGCATGGCAACAATCGTGAAAAATATCGTTGTTTATGACATAAAAAATAATATTTTTTCCACTTTTTCTAATAAACAATGTCGCTTTGGCTATCGCGACTCTATTTTTAAACAAACAGATAATTTAATTATTGTTAAAATTCACTTAATTCTAAAAAACAACTTGCCAGAAAAAATTAAAGAATTAATTAAAAAATATATTTCTTACAGAAATGCTACTCAACCTAAAGGGTTTAGCGCTGGAAGTATTTTTAAAAATTTAACTTTTGATTATGTAAAATCAATAAATCCTGACCTAGCAAGTCAAGCTAAAAAAGCTGGCATAACTAATAATAAAGTATCTGCCAGTTGGGTTATTGATAAATTAGGCTTAAAAAATAAACAAATAGGAGGCGCTAAAGTTAGCGAAAAACATGCTGGATTTATTATAAATACTGACCAAGCTAAGGCCAAAGATGTAATTAATTTAATTAATTTTATTAAACAAGAAGCAAAAACAAAATATAATATTAATCTTGAAGAAGAAATTCAATATTTAGGTTTTTAACTTTTCTGCCTCCATTTCAATAATTCCGCCTCCTTCTTCTTTTTTCCCTTCTAATAAAACTCCAACTGTTTGTTTTAATACATAATGTCTGACAACCCTCCCTTTTTTATTACCAATTTTTACTTCACTATCTATCGGAGGCAAACAATTACAAAGTTTTTTATAACCTTCTTCTTCGAAAGCTAAGCAACACATTAATCTACCGCATATACCAGAAATTCTTTCTGAACCTCGATGAGCACATTGCTGTATATCAGCCATTTCAGAGGTTACAGAAGTAATTTCATTTAAAAACTTTCTGCAACACAACTGTCTGCCACAATGCCCAAAATCACCAATAATTTTTGCTTCGTCTCTAATACCAATTTGTTGCAATCTAATAGTGCGATTAAAATGACGAGTTAATTCCTTAACTAATTCACGAAAATCTACACGACTGTCAGCGACAAAAGCAACTGTAAGTCTAGAACCATCAAAAGAATAATGAATATCAATCAATTTCATCGGCAATCCATATTTTAACGTAATTTTTTTACAATATTTAAGATCTTCATTTTTCTGTTTTTCATCAGGCACCTTTTCTAAATCAGTATCAGTAGCCTTTCTGTTAATAGGCTTTATTTCTAAATTTTTATCTGCATTAGTTTTATTATCATCTTTAAAACCAACTATTTTTCCCAATTCAACACCCATTTCAGTTTTAACGATAACTTTATTGCCAATTACTAAATTAAATCCAACTTGATCAAAATCATATACCTTGTCCCATGGCGCAAATTGTACTTGAACTATTCGCATAAAAAATTTTAATTTTATAATTTTTCACCGCAAAAGCGAGAAGTGTTACCATTTTCAATCACCTCCTTTTTTACAAACTATATCTAATAAACTTTTCAATTTTTGCATCACCTAAAATATCTTTTATTTTTTTCTTATCATCTTTTATATATTCCTGATCAATTAAACAAACTTCTCCGTAATATTTATTTATTTTACCTTCAAGAATTTTAGCGATTATATTTTCTGGTTTTCCTTCTTTTTTTAATTGCTCGGTATAAATTTCTCTTTCTTTGTCTAATTCATCAGCAGGCACTTGATTAGATGTAATGTATTTAGGATCTGTTGCTGCAATCTGCATAGCTAAATCAACTAGTAATTCCTTATCTGCAATTTTATCTATTGAAACCAAAACGCCGATTTTCCCACCTAAATGCGTATAGCCTGCTACCGTTCCATTAGAAGACAAAATAGAAAATCTTTTTATATCTAATTTTTCACCAATTACTCCACTTAAATTATCAATAGTTTCTTGAACAGTTAAACCGTCAAGAGATAAAGACATTAATTGTTCTTTTTCTTGAGGTTTTTTATCTATTATTAATTTTAAAACTTTATTAGCAAATTCTTGAAATTTTTCGCTTAAAACAACAAAATCAGTTTCAGCATTAATTTCCATTATATATCCATTTTTAGATTGTTCGTCAACTGCTATTTTAATAATACCTTCACTAGTTTCTCTATCACCTCTTTTATTAGCTTTAGCAATTCCTTTTTTTCTTAAAATATCAACAGCTTTATCAATATCACCGCCAGCTTCTGTTAAAGCATTTTTACAATCAACCATGCCAGCCCCTGTTTTTTCACGTAAACTTTTTAATTTTTCCATAAAAATAATTTAAGATTTATGATTTTAACTCTTAATTGTTAATTGACTTGCCTTTCCTTCTAAAATGGCTTCTTTAATAAGCTCCATTATCAATTTAACCGCCTTAGTGGCATCATCGTTAGAAGGAATAATATATTTTACTCCAGTTGGATTAGAATTAGTATCACAAATAGCGACTACTGGAATATTCTTTTTTATAGCTTCAGTTAAGGCTGTTTTTTCATGCTTAATGTCCCAAATAAAAATCACATCAGGCACTTTTGTTAAACTTGCTAAACCGCCAACATTGGTTTCTAATTTAGCAATTTCACGATCAAAATCCAAACGTTCTTTCTTGGTATATTTGTCTAATTTACCAGTAGCTCTTTTTTCTATCAAATCTTTATATTTTCTTATTAAATTACGAATAACAGAAAAATTAGTTAAAAAACCGCCTAACCAATGTTCAGCAACATAAGACACGCCAGCTTCTTCAGCAACTTTCTTTAAAGTTTTTTTAACTTGAATTTTAGTACCAACTAACAAAATAGTCTTGCCTTCACTAGCAGACTTTTTAAGATACTCCAAAGCTTCGCCTAACATTTTTTGCGTCTTCATTAAATCAATAATGTGTACGCCTTTTCTAGCAGTAAAAATAAAAGGCTTCATCTTAGGATACCATCTAGCTGTGTGATGCCCAAAATGCATTCCAGCTTTTAACATTTCTTCAATTGTAGGAATCGTCATAATTTTTTTCTTTATTTAGGGTCTGTCGCCGAATACCGTATTCGGCATAAAATTCCAAATTTTTGTAAATTTTGTTAAAAACTTTTTTGCTAATATAACCATATTCCCTTAAAACTTTTTAAAAAAATTTCCTAAAAATTTAAAATTTCCTACTCGAAAGAGTAT
>JBBTVV010000061.1:0-2994 GCA_038063135.1 Patescibacteria group bacterium | reverse complement strand
AAAAAATAATTCTTTAATGCTTTTAGGGATGTGAACCATAAAATTTGGTTTAGTAGTTATAATTGATTGGCGAAAACTTTTTTTGTTTCGTAATATTGCTCACATATCCATAATAACTTTAAATCGTCTTTGCTTGCGGAGAGTAGCGGAGTAAGCAAAGACACCTTGTTCCCCCTCTTAAAATAAATAAAAAAACTTATTTTTCCTTATTTAAAAAAGCAAATTTAAAAAAGGAAAAAAGAAAGAATTTTATTTCATATAACGTCAAGAATATCTGATGTTTTTGCTTCGCCTCATTATTAAAATTCTAATGGAAAAAAGAGGCAAAAATATGGGTGAATAAAATATGACATCCGCTTAAAATTAAAAAGTCATATTTTCTGAACCAGATATTCTTTGTTATGTGATGTAATTTTTTTCTCTTTTTTGATTTTTATTTACTGGTCTATTCTAAATAGTAATTTTAATTTTTTATGTTTTTGATTTTAGGGCAGAGGGGAATTAAAGGGGTGAATGCCCTAAAATCAAAACTCCTTATTTACTGTTTAGGTATTTGGTAATTATTTTATTTTTCCACTGGCATCGGCAAGCCAAGCTTTTGCAATGGCAAGTAATGAAAATAATATTGACAACCGACAGAAATGATATAGTCTAGTGTATCTTTATACTCTGGTTTTTTAAACCAATCATTTAGAATATAAACATATTCTATTTCAATATTAAGCGGTGCCATCAACTTACGATATTGTTTCTTTTTAAAATCACAGGTTTGCAATTTTTCGTCTACAGATCCGCCAACTTTTTGGAATTTCATTTCAATAATAAAAAGAGTATTATTACAAATTACGTAAATAGCTTCATCAGGCAATAATTTTTTAGAAATAAGTTTTTTATAATCAATTCCTTGCGACTTGAGATAAACATACAAACCATGTTTTTTAAAACTTTTAGCAACTTCTTTTTTGTTAAAATAAATAATACTATCATTGACGGAGTAGCCGTTTAGATTTTTAACAAGCGATGTGATATCGCGTCCTCTTTCAAAATTAAGTCCTGTAATTGTATTACCGCCACCTTTTCCTTTGTTGATCATATTTTTTTAGAAAATTTATTTTTAATATTTTTATCCAATTCCTCGAATCTTTTGATTGACAAATCAAGATATTGTTTTTCATTATCAATACCGATGAAATTTCTGCCATAAAGATAAGCCGCTAATCCTGTGGTTGAACTGCCGGTAAATGGATCAAGAATTAAATCGTTTTTATTGGTGCTGGCTAAAACAATTCGTCTCAATAAGTCAGACGGTTTTTGCGTTGGATGTTTGCCAAACTTTTTTTCAATCGGTTTTGGCGTGTTTATTGACCAAACAGATCGCATTTGCAATCCTGGTTTTTTTAGTTGATCTTCTGGCCATTCACCATTTTTCATCAGATCATAATTAAAAGTATGTTTTGCCTTTTTTTCTTTTCTTGCCCAAATCAAAGTTTCATGACTGGCTGTAAAAAATCGACAAGACAAATTAGGTGAAGCATTTGGCTTGAACCATGCTACATCGTTTAGAATATGAAAATGTTTTACTTGCAACGCAAAACCACATTGATAAATTGAGTGATATGTTCCGCTAATCCAAATTGTTCCGTTTGGTTTTAAAACTCTGCGACAAGCTTCAATCCATGCCAAGTGAAACTCAAAATTCTTTTTTGTACCATTTGTCAGATCCCAATCTCCTTTTTTAACACTTACCATTTGACCGTTTTGGCAGGTAAAGCTTCCGCTTGATAAAAAATACGGTGGATCAGCAAAAATCATATCAACTGAATTTTCAGGGAGTTCTGCAAGAATATCTAAACAATCGGCTTTGTATAGCTTAAATTTTAGTTTTTCGTAATACAATTTTTGCATATAACTATTATGTCAACTTTGCTACTGTCAGTTTAGCACAAAAAAGAATAAAAATAAAATCGCTGTATTAGTCCACATCATTCTGGACACCAAGTTATTTTTAATTAAATAATCCACAGGTGAAATCAAATTAAGTCCCCAGTGTCGTCTCTTAGTGTTGTAATTAATTAGCCAATCTATAAGCTTGCGGTTAATATTGGAATGAAAGTGAAACGCCTAAATTTTGACTTTTTCGACTTTGTCCGCTAAATTGATAGATCAATAAAATTATTATTAATCTATCAACAACATGGATAAAGAAAAAACAATCAAGCTAAGAAAAAAAGTTAATGAAATGTATTTTAAAAAAAGATTTCAAAAAGGCAAATAATCAGACAAGAAAAGTTGTCGCCAAAGTTTGTGGTTCACTGGACACAATCACTCGATCAAAACTTTGAAGAAGATAATCGTGGTTGGGAAAAGGGAAAAACGCGAACGCATACGAACAACGAAAAACAATTAATCAAAACAATCAGAGACGAACTGGTAAAATCAGAAAACGAATCATATATCGGACCGGAAGCGATTTTAAAATACATCGACAAAAATAGAACAGAGTATGAAAGCAAAAAAAGATGTCGATATTGATTCAATAAATATTTCATTTGTAATCAGCACGTTGAAAGAATTGGGATTATCCAAGCCGCACAAGAAAAGAGTGAAGGGCTGTTCTGAATATCAACGATATCCAAAAATATTAATCAGCCAAATTGGCGAATTGATTTTGGAAATTGATTTTATTCAACGATTTATCAAAGGACAGACCAAGCCGTTACATTTCATCGGATTTTCCTGCAAACGGCTCAAAATTCAGGCAATACAGGCGGATTTCAGGGCAAACTAATGTTAACACCAAAGAAGAACTGGAGTGGTTTTCCGAAAATTTCTTTTTACCAGATGTAATCAAGATGGACAACGATGTGGCATTCATTGGCAGTAACGCAGCTAAAAGAACTATCAGCAAGACGGTGAAATATTTATTCGGGTCTGTCGCCGAATACTCTTTCGAGTATAAAATTTCAAATTTTTAGGAAATTTTTTCAAAAAGTT
>JBBTVV010000060.1:0-3875 GCA_038063135.1 Patescibacteria group bacterium | reverse complement strand
TACAAAAATTTGGAATTTTATACCGAATACGGTATTCGGCGACAGACCCATTATAGAATAAAATAAATTTTTTATCTCTTTATTATCTCAATATGAATATAAAAGATTTGCCAAAACCAAATATTAAATTCAGTGCTATGTACTCATCTTGTACAACATATTTACCGTTTGGTTATTTTTTGCTACCATAGTAATAAATTAACCAATCCTGATAATCATTACTTCAATTATAGTAATATATTACAATGTCTGTAAGCAAAAAATCAACAATAGCCGATAACATAAAGAAATACCGATAAAAGCTTGGTATTTCTTAAGATCGCCTCTCAAAAGCGGCAGATGTTTTTTTATAATTCAATCATTAAACTTGAAACGGGTGGGATTACTAACCCGACCATTGAAGCTTTGCAGAAAATTGCAAAAGTGTTAGATGTTAAGGTTGATGATTTAATCAAATAACTTATATGAAAATTACAAGAGAATTTGAATCACTAAAAAGTTGGAATGAGGAAATAGATAAATATAAAAAGGGTAAACCAATAGACATTTATGCTCGCCATTCGTACCCGGCTTTAGAAAAAAGAGAACATGAAATTGCTGAAATGATTGGCACTCCTGATACTGTTTTATTTAATGCGGGAATGGCCGCAATTCACACCGCTATTGAAGCCGAGGAGTTACATCCTGGCGAAATTGTTTTGTGCGGAAACAATACTTATAGTCAAACAAAAAAACTTTTTGAGGATTTGAAACGAAGAGGTATAAGAGTAATTCCAATTCAATCAGAAAACACAGAGGAAATCAAAAAAGCAATAGCAATATATAAACCAAGATTGATAATTATAGAAAGCGTTTCTAATGCGCAATCTATGGGAGTGGCGAATTTTAAGGAACTTGGCGAGGAAATAGAAAAAACTAATAATGAATACGAAAATTTAAAACCAGAAAAACTGCTTGAATCAATGATTGAAAAAAGATTATCTCAATTAGAAGAAAAAGAATTGGTGGAATTTAAAGCAAAATTATTAGAGGAAATTGATGAATTTTTGGAAGGACAAAATCCATTTGTTTTTCGCCCCTCAATAAAAATTTTAAGAGATCAAGAAATGGAATTACAAGAAGCTATTGAAAAAGTAGCTTGGCTTGTAAAATACATTATAAAAAATTCAAGAGAAAAACTTTCAATTATTGTTGATAATACATTACCATCGCCGGTTTTGTATAATCCGTTACGGGATGTGAAAGGAATGGATTTAAAAATGGTGGTTGTTGAAAGCGCCACTAAACATTATCAAGCAGGGCAAGACCAAATTACTGCTGGCATTGCCTATTCAAACAAAGAAGACTCTTTAAAGCGCATTAAGGATAAAAGAGTAAGATTGGGGACATATTTACAACCAGTTAGTGAGCAAAAAATTCCAGAAAATATTACCGAAACTATGCCCGATATTGTGCAAAGACATGCTGATAATGCTTTGACTTTGGCAAAATTCTTTAACGAACTAGCAAGCGCAAAGGTTGGCGGTATTTTAGAAGTTAGCCATCCAAATTTACCAACACATGCACAAAATGAATTGGTTAATAAAATTGCTCCAGATGGTTTGGTTACTTTATTTTATTTAAAAATAAAAAATGCTTCAGAATTTGTTAAAAAAATAAAAGAAAAAGCTGAAGACAAAATAGGCATTGGTGCAAGTTTCGGACACCCTAAAACTTGGATAGAATTATTACCTGATGATCCAGAAGGAGTAAGAATTGCCGCCGGTAGCGAAACTCAAAAAGAGCTAAATCAATTATTGGAAGTTATTAAAAACGCTTTAACATAAAATTATGTCTCACTTATCACAAGGCTGGCAAACGGCTGAGCAAAGAGGTCAAAAATCAAATAGGATTCCTCCTTTTGCGCCATCACAAAAAGAGCAAGAATTTTATAAAAAATATTGCGAAATAGTATCTGCTTCCCAAACACTTCCAAAGAGAGCTTTGATTTTGGGAGCCACTCCTGAACTTCGTGATATAGCCATAAATGTAGGCTTAGAAAGTATTGCAGTTGATATAAGTGATAAGATGATGGAAAAATTTTCCGTGCTTATGGAGAAACAAAATCATGTGCTAGATAAAAAAATAATAAAAGATTGGTTAGAAATAGATTTTCCGTTAGGTTATTTTGGCATAATAATGGGCGATGCCTCGTTAAATAATCTTGTTGCCATAAAAGATAATGAGCGTCTCATAAATATTTGCCATGAAATTTTAGCAAAAAATGGCTATTTTGTTTTGCGTCAAATTTTTTATGTTAATGATTATCAAGGATATACTGATCCCAAAAAAGTTATTGATGATTACCGCGCTGGTAAAATCAGTTGGGAAGATTTTTTTATGGAATTAAGAATAAATTCATTTAAAGATAAAGTATATTCTCCAGAAAATTTTCAATATAATGCTGGTAAAGCGTTTGCTTTGATAGAAGAAATTTACCAAGATGGACTAATAACACAACTGGAGTATGAACGGATAAATACTTTTAGAAATAACTTGATTAATTCCTTTTATCCGAAAGATGAATTTGTTAAAATGATAGAAAGCAAAGAATTCAAGTTTTTGGAAGAATACCATGACAACCCATCTTTGTTTTTCAAATATTTATTCATGGTAGCATTTGAAAAAGTATAAGTTTTAGGCGGCGTGCCAACTTCGTTGGCACGAAATTCGGCGGCGGCGAAAGCGAGGGATAACTTTATAAAGTTCTGCTATTTTGACTAACTTTATAAAGTTTGTTATTATTTTTCTGCAAGCTAAAAAGCTACTAGCTGTAAACTATTTTTTATGACTATTCGTCAAAAACTTGAAATTATCCAAAAAATGCTTGGTTTAACTCAAACCAAATTAGCCGAAAGATTTGGAGTGTCTTTTGTTTCTTTTAATAGTTGGTGGACAAATAAATCTACCCCTCGATTAAAAATACAAACTACTATTGATGAATTATTTCTTGAAGTAACAGGTCAAAAAATAATTCCCGCTAATCAATTAACGGTCAAAAAACAAATATTGAATCAAAAGTCATTAAAATATAAAAGTATTATCGCTAAAATTTTATCCAATCCAGATATTTGCAATCAGTTTATTCTTAAATTGACTTACAATAGCAATCGCATTGAAGGCAGCACATTGTCCGAACCGGACACAGCCGCTATTTTATTTGATAATATTGCTTTGCCCAATAAAAGTTTAACTGAACAGTTGGAAGCAAAAAATCATCAAACAGCATTAAATTATCTTTTTGATTATATTTCTAAAAAAGAAAAAATTAACGAGGCTTTGATTTTGAAACTTCATAGCATCCTTATGAATGGCGTTCGATCAGATGCAGGTTTATATCGCCGACATGGAGTTAGAATTGTTGGCATTAATTTAGCAACAGCTAATTATTTGAAAATTCCTGAACTGATACCAATAATTATTTCAGAAATTAAAAAAACAACTAAAAATATCGTTGGTCTATCAGCTAATATCCATAGTCAGTTTGAACAAATTCATCCTTTTTCTGATGGTAATGGTCGTATTGGTCGTTTATTAATAAATGCAATGCTTCTTCAGGCGAATCTCGCGCCAGCTATTATTCGCCAAGAGCAAAAACAACTTTATTACACCTATCTTTATAAAGCGCAAACTAAAAATGACTCAAGTCAATTAGAAGATTTTTTGTGCGATGCAATTATGAATGGTTTTAAAATTTTAGAACGTGAGGATATAAAATAAATTTTACTAAAAAATAATGGCTAAACTTTGGCAAATTTTTTGAGTTTTTTAATTCCATCACTAAATGGGTCTGTCGCCGAATACCGTATTCGGTATAAAATTCCAAATTTTTGTAA
>JBBTVV010000059.1:0-3902 GCA_038063135.1 Patescibacteria group bacterium | reverse complement strand
AAATTTCCTAAAAATTTGAAATTTTCTACTCGAAAGAGTATTTAGCGACAGACCCTTAATTTATTTTTTTATGTTTGATTTTTATATTGCAAAAATTTTATTGTTAACAGCATTAGCTTTTATTTTTACTATGGCTTGGACGCCATTATTAACTCATTTTTTATATAAATATAAATTGGGTAAGCAAATTAGAAATAGCGGTAAGACGCCAATTTTTAGCAAGTTGCATGCTCATAAAAGTGGAACGCCTACAATGGGAGGGCTTCTTGTTTGGGTGACTGTTTTATTTTTTTCTGTTTTATTTTTTTATTTAGCTAAATTTTTGCCAGGAGAATTTTTTAAAAATTTAAATTTTCTTTCTCGAAGTCAGACTTTATTACCGCTTGGAGTTCTTGTTGTAACTGCTTTAGTTGGCTTATTTGATGATTGGTTAGATGTTAGAGGTAAGGGTCTTTTGGGTGGCGGGGGTTTAAATATTTACCATCGTTTATTGATTTATACTTCGATTGCTTTAGTTGGCGCTTGGTGGTTTTATTTTAAATTGGGTTGGGATATTTTTCATATCCCATTTTTAGGTGATTTTCAATTAGGCTGGTCTTATATTTTAATTTTTGTTTTTGTTATTATAGCCACTGCTTTTTCAGTTAATGAAACTGACGGCCTAGACGGTTTGGCTGGCGGTACATTACTTATTGCTTTTGGAGCTTTTGGTGTAATTGCTTTTACTAGTGGCAAATTTGATTTAGCTACTTTTTGTGGTGTGATCGTAGGAGCTTTATTGGCTTTTCTTTGGTTTAATATTAATCCCGCAAGGTTTTATATGGGAGATACAGGGGCTATGAGTTTAGGTGTAACATTAGGTGTTATCGCGTTACTTACTAATTCAGTTATGATTTTACCTGTTATTGGTTTTATTTTTGTAATTGAATCAGGATCAGTTATTATTCAGATGATTTCTAAAAAAATATTTAATAAAAAAGTTTTTATTTCAACTCCAATCCATCATCATTTTGAAGCAAAGAATTGGTCTGAACCAAAAATAGTTATGCGTTTTTGGGTAATTGCAGGCGTAAGCGCGTTTATAGGGTTGATTATTTTTTTATTAGACAAAAATATATAAAGGGTCTGTCGCCGAATACGGTATTCGGCGATAAACCATTAAGATTTAGAGTTTAGAATTTTTTGAATATATGGCTAATTGGAAACGATCAATCAATAT
The DNA here is from genome assembly GCA_038063135.1 of Patescibacteria group bacterium. Lineage (GTDB taxonomy): Bacteria > Patescibacteriota > Patescibacteriia > Patescibacteriales > GWC2-42-12 > JAHITL01. The sequence continues at coordinate 2,683 of JBBTVV010000059.1, read as the reverse complement.
ATTATTAGGTGTTTCTAAAGATAGGGCAGGCGATAAAGGTTTGCTTTGTTTAGTTGGTGTAATTATTATTTTTGGTTTAATAATGCTATCTAGCGCCTCTTCAGTAGCTTCTTATAATGTATATGGCGATAGTTATTTTATTTTTAAGCGTCAAATATTTTTTTTGATTTTAAGTTTGATTGTTTATTGGTTTTTTTCTAAAATTGATTATCATAAATGGAAAAAATATGCTTTTTTTATGTTAGTTTTTTCCATTATTTTATTAACCTTAGTTTTTATTCCTGGATTGAGAGGTGATTGGGGAACTGCTAAAAGTTGGATTAGTATTTTTGGTTTTTCTTTGCAACCATCTGAATTTGTTAAAATTACTTTTTTGCTTTATTTAGCAGCTTGGCTAGAAGGTAGAAAAAATAAATTAACAGAAGTTGCTCAAGGAATAGGTCCTTTTTTAATTGCTTTTAGCGTAATTGCTTTACTAATGTTGCTTCAACCAGATTTTGGTACTTTATTTATACTTACGTTAACATCATTTTTAGTTTATTTTGTAGGAGGCGGGAATATTAAGCACATTTTATTTATTATTTTGATTTGTATTTTGGCTTTAATTATTATGATTTATTTTAAGCCTTATCAAGCAGATCGTTTTAAATGTTTTATTAATTCTAATTATTCTCGTCAAAATACTTGTTATCAAATTAATCAATCTTTAATAGCAGTTGGTTCTGGTGGTTTAATCGGTAGGGGATTAGGAGCGTCTAGACAAAAGTATTCGTATTTGCCAGAGGTAAGTGGTGATTCAATTTTTGCTATTATTGGAGAGGAAACGGGATTGATTTTTTCTGTTATTTTGGTAATTTTATATTTGTTATTATTTTATAGAGGATTTTTAATAGCCAAGAGCGCTCCTGATAATTTTGGTAAAATTTTAGCAATAGGAACGGTTAGCTGGATAACTTTCCAGGCATTCATTAATATTGGAGGAATGATTAATCTTATTCCTATGACAGGCGTGCCTTTGCCTTTTATTAGTAGGGGAGGTTCGTCAATTATGACAACGTTAGGGGCAATAGGAATTTTGGTTAATATTAGTAAACAAACGAAAATGGGAATCCCAAGATAACTTTATGACAACATCATTTAAAAAAATTGTCAAGATATTATTAACTGGTGGCGGGACTAGCGGGTCTGTTGCGCCGTTGTTGGCTGTAGTTGAAGAATTACCCCATCTGGCCCCCTCTAAAAGGGAGGCTGTTCAAGAAAATAAGATTGCTTACGGATTGGAGTTTGAATTTTTGTGGATTGGAACTAAAGATGGTCCTGAGAGAAAAATGGTTGAGAAAGAAAATATTAAATTTAAAACAATTATTTGTGGCAAATTGCGGAGGTATTTTTCTTGGCAAAATTTTATTGATATTTTTAAAATAAAAATAGGTTTTTGGCAATCATTTTTTATTCTTTTAAAATGGAGACCGGATTTAGTAATTACTGCTGGTAGTTTTGTTAGTGTGCCTGTTGTTTGGGCTGCATGGATTTTGCATATTCCTATTTTAATTCATCAGCAAGATATTAGGCCAGGTTTGGCAAATAAATTAATGGCATTATTTGCTAAAGTAATAACAGTTACTTTTGAAAAGTCGTTAGAAGATTATGGAAAGAAAGCTGTGTGGATTGGAAATCCGATAAGAAGGCAATTAATAATTAGTAATCACGAATTACAAAATAATAATTATAGACAGTATAATTTAAATAAAGATTTGCTAGTAGTGTTGATTGTTGGTGGCGGGACTGGGGCTGAGGCGGTTAATAATTTAATTTTACAAAGTTTAGATGAATTAACAAAATTTTGTCAGATTATTCATCTTGTTGGTAAAGATAAAGCAATTACGAATCATCAATTGCCAATTACGAATTATGTAAAATATGAATTTTTAGATGTTGAGCAAATGGCAGAGGTTTATAATTTAGCTAATGTTGTGGTTAGTCGTTGTGGTATGGGAGTTTTAACTGAATTGTCTTATTTAGGTAAACCAACAATTTTAATTCCTATGCCAGACTCGCATCAAGAAGATAATGCTGCTATTTTTGAAGAAGCTCAAGCAACAATTATTTTAAAACAAAAAGAATTAACTTCAGAAAAATTAATTAGTGAAATTAAAAAATTAGTTATAAATAAAAAATTGCAAGAAAAATTAAGTCAAAATATTAAATTAGTTATGAAGCAGGGAGCTAATGAAGCGATGGTAAAAATTATTGAGCGTATAACGTGTAACGCGTAATGAACGTAATGCGAGGAATATTGTAAAAATAGTTTTATTGTGGTAGATTTTAGGTGTTAATATTATATTAATATTTTACTTTTTTTGAAAAAAAAATAGAAGTAAAATTATTGATCTTTTAAAAGTAAAGTTAAAATAAATAAAAGGAGGGAAGCGATGAAAGAGCTATTCTTGTTTTTAGCCGTAGTTGCGGTGGCTATGATTTACGCCCTCCTTTGTAAAACTTAAGAAGGAGGTGGTTAAAATGAAATGTAGTGGAATGTGTAGCAGCTGTCTTTTTTGTCCTGGCTTCGAAGATTGTCCGGCGCTAAAAGCGTATGTTAAAAAGGAAAAAAAAGAGTATGTTAAAAAGGAAAAAAAAGAGCCTTTTTTTGCTCTTGAAGTACAGCACTCATGTAGGTAGTAAG
>JBBTVV010000058.1:0-3599 GCA_038063135.1 Patescibacteria group bacterium | reverse complement strand
ATTTCCTAAAAATTTGAAATTTTCTACTCGAAAGAGTATTCGGCGACAGACCCCTGATAGAAATAATCAACTAGAGCGGTTGTTAAAATTAAATAACCTATACCTAAAGGATGGTTAGAATATGGACTAGATAAATTTACTATTGCAATAACTAATAGCCCAATTGCTAAACTAAAAATTAACCAATTTTGTTTTTGCAACATTAACTTATAAGATACTACCAACACATTGACTATAATTGCTAGATAAGCTAATAAACCAAAAATTCCTAATTTAAGCCATATATCCAACCAACCCCACTCAAAAGCATAAGTTGTATATTTCCCTAATGGATCTATCTCAAGAACTCTTGGGTCTTTACTTTGATAAGTTACTGTTGCGCCAAAACCTTGGCCTACTATTGGCGATTTGGCTATTGCTGTCCATAGTTTAGGTAAAAGAGCCCAACGAGATGAAGCGCCAGCTTCTCCCGCTAGTTGGCTTGCTCTATCAGAAAGAAGATTAACAGCATCAAAATTACCAGAAGAAGTAGGATATGGAAATTTAGCTATCATTATAATCAAAAGAATACTTGAAATAGCTACCAAAAACCACCAACAATTAATTAATAAGAATTGTTTAAATTTTATTTTAATAATTAGCAGCCAAACTATCCAACAAATTAATACTCCTCCAATTAACCCCAACCAAAAGCTACGAGAAAAACTAATTAAAATAGTTGCTAGGCTTAAAATCAATAATACTAAATTAATAATAAAAAAATTTAAACGTTGTCGTAATTCTTTATTTATTATTAATTTAGCTAACAATGTAGAAACAAAAAAGAAACAAGCAAGTACAAAAATTTGCGATTGCAAAAAAATACGCGGAAAACCACCAGAGATCATAGTAATCTCACCTATTCTTGTATCTCTAATCCAGTAGTATAAAACGAAAGGGGCAATAATTAAATTATGAGAAAAAGCGAAAAAAAGAAATAAGGTTTCAAATATTAACCAAATACTTGAAGCAATAAAAACTTGACCAATTAATTTAATATTTTTTTCTTGTTGTAGAACTTCATAAATAGGAAAAATTAGCAGAAAATAAAGCCAGCTATTAAAATCAAAAAATATATTTTTTAATTGATTGTGGTTAATAAACCCGTTAATTATCCCAAAGATAATAAAAACAAATAGAATTATAAAATAAGGGAAAAAAGACGATTTGTGAAAAGTTATTGATAATTTTTTATTTTTTATCCAAAAGATAGTTATTTTGAAAAACCAAACTAGCATAACAATCAACCAAATAATAATACGCAAAGAAATATTTATTCCATGGAAAGAAAAGGAAAATAAATAACCCATTGATCCAATAAATAATTCTGCTAATACTATTGCCAACCCATATTCTAATTTATAAAAAGATGCTATTAGAACTAAAATTGCTAAAACAAAAAAAACAATTGTATTAACCAATGAAAAAAAATGTCCAGCAAAAGAAATAAGCTCTATTAAAACTATTAATAAAAATATTAAATTAAATTGACGATCAAAAAATTCTTTCATAGACTGGAATTTTATACCGAATACGGTATTTGGCGACAGACCCTCTAACTCATAAATTATGTTTTTGTTTTATAATTTCTTTAGCTTTATTATATTTTTTAACTTGCGATAACCATGGCAAAAATTTATAAGCAAAAGACGGCAACCAGCTACTCATAGTCTGCGTTCCACTTAGTTGAAATTTAAAAAGAGCTTGATCAATCCAAATTCCACTATGACCTTGTTCTGATATAGTTAACCAAAGATCCCAATCTTGAAATTTTTTTAAAGCTTTATCAAATCCAGGAAAATGCTCTTTTTTAATTAATGAAGTTGTTGTGATGTAAGGCATTTGTTTTAATTTTTCAACATCATATGGCCAAAGTTTAAATAATTTTTTGCCCCAGAGAAACGAAGAATAACAAAAACTAACATGTGGATTATTTTCCAAAGTTTGTAACATTATTTTTAACATAGTTGGGTCCATAATCGCATCAGCATCACAAAAAATTATATATTCCCCTCTTGCTTCTTCAAAGCCACGATTACGAGTTATACAAGCGCCTTGATTTTGTTGGCTAATGTAAATAAATTTACTAAATTTATCTTGATAATCCTTAATAACATCATCAATATTATCGCTTGAACCATCATTAACAACAATAATTTCATAATCATTGTAAGACTGTTGTAAAATACTATTAAAACATTTTTTAATTTCCTCTGCTTGATTGTAAACAGGAATAATAATAGAAATCATAAAGTTAAATTTTTAATTTTATAAGGATCTGTCGCCAAATACTCTTTCGAGTAGAAAATTTCAAATTTTTAAGAAATTTTTTTAAAAAGTTTTGAGGAAATATAGTTATATTAGCGAAAAAGTTTTTGACAAAATTTACAAAAATTTGGAATTTTATACCGAATACGGTATTCGGCGACAGACCCTATAACGATGAAAAAATTTTATTTGTCTGCTTTTGCCAATTAAAATCTTTAATTGCTCTTTGCCTGCCTTGCTCGCCTAATTTTTGTCGTAAAGACAAATCTTTTGCTAATTTAATAATAGCATTAGCTATTTGATCTAAATTTTCTGAATCAACTAATAATCCATTAAAATTATCAATTACGGCATCCTTTACTCCCCCGCTATTGCCAGCAATCACGGGTTTGCCTGCCATATTAGCTTCTAAATAAACAATGCCAAAGCCTTCAAAATCACCATTAATATTTCTTGCGGGCATAATAAAAATATCACACAAATTTAACCAATTATTTTTTTCTTGATCATCAACATTAGTAATTATAATAACTTTATCAGATAATTTCAATTCGCTAATCTTTGCTTGCAAATTATTAATTTCCACGCCAGAACCCACGATAACATAAACTAAATTAGGAACTTTTTTAAAAACTTCCGGCAAACTTTCTATTACTTCCAAAACCCCTTTTCTCTTAACTAATCTACCAATGCTCAACAAAACAATTTTATTTTTAAAACCATATTTTGTCTTTAATAATTCGTAATTCGTAATTGATAATTGATAATTGATTTCCACTCCTGAATTAACTACAATAACTTTATTCTTAATTTCTGGATAAAATTTTTTAACTAGATCTGCAACATAGCTATTGCAACAGATTATTCTATCAGAATTTTTTAAAATCCTTTTTATTAACCATCTTTTTTTTGTCTTTTGTATGGCAAAAGAAAAATCCATTCCATGGAAAAAAACAGCATATTTTATTTTAATTATTTTAGAAATCAAATAAGTCGCTGTTCCTAACGGCAAAATTTGCCCAACTAAAATATAATTTATTTTTTTTTGTTTAATAGTTTTCCAAAGTTTTAAAAAAGCAAAAAACCAATGATTAATCAAACCACTTTTTTTATCAAGAACAAAAATCTCTGATAATTTTGGCCAATATTTAACCAGATTACCATAATAATTAGCAATGCCACCATGCCAAGGCGGATATTCCAAAGTAAAAAGTAAAGTTTTCATAAAATATAAATTAGGGTCTGTCGCCAAATACTCTTTTGAGTAGAAAATTTCAAATTTTTAGGAAATT
>JBBTVV010000057.1:0-1372 GCA_038063135.1 Patescibacteria group bacterium | reverse complement strand
TTACAAAAATTTGGAATTTTATACCGAATACGGTATTCGGCGACAGACCCTTAAAAATAAAGCACTAATAAAAAAACGCCAACTTATTTAATGTGACGTTCTTTTTTTTTAAAAAAAATCTTTTTAATTTTCTTCCATTATCTCATTCTCCCCATTTTTATTATCCAAAATATCTTTAATCAAAACTCCTAAAACGACTGTCACTGGAATAGCTAAAAGCGCTCCCGCTACTCCAGCAACTTTAAAACCAATTATTAAAACAACGATACTAATTACCGGATGAATACCAACTGCTTTTTCCATAATTTTCGGAACTAAAATATGATTTTCACTTTGTTGAATAATAAAATATAAAAGAAAAACAAATAAACCCAATAGAGGCGCTTGAGTAAAAGCTAAAAAAATAGCTGGAATTGCTCCTAAAATAGGTCCTAAATATGGAATAAATTCAGTAAGTCCTGCAATCAAAGCTAAAATCAAAGCATATTTAACGTTAAGGATAGTTAACCCAATATAACTTAAAACAAATATAACTAAACACAAAATCATCTGTCCTCTTAACCATAATCCAATTTTTTTCTGAATTCTATTAATAAGATTTATTATATAAGCTTGTTTCTTTTTCGGAGCAAATAACCAAACTGCTTTTTTTACAAAATTTTCTTCAACTTCTATATAAAAAGTCAAAACTAAAATTAAGAAAAAAGCAAAGAATCCATTAAAAATATTGGAAATAGTTGAGAAAATACCGCCAGCCATCACCTGCAAACCAGAATTAACGGCATCCAAACTACTTTTAACTTGATTTAAAATGCCATACTGAATTGAATATTTTTTTAACGCTGAAAAAATAGAAATTATTTTTTCTGAATACCTTGGAAAATTATTAATTAATTCGCTAACTTGTTCTGTAATCGGAGGAACAATTAAATAAATTATCAAACTAATAAATAAAAATAAACTTAAATAAATAATAAGAATACCAACGCTACGAGGAATTTTCTTTTTTTGCATCCAACCTACCCAAGGATCGATAGCACAAGACAAAACTAGAGAAATAAATAAAATAGCTAAAATTACATGAACTAAAAATAAAAAATAAAGCAATAATAAAATAATAATAATTTTAACAATTGTCCATGTAATGATATTAATATTAATTGGTCGCTTATCAATTTCCATATAATTTTAAATATAATTAATAATTATTTTAATTATAAATTATATTACTAAATCAAGCAAACAAAAAAACATAAGGGGTCTGTCGCCGAATACTCTTTCGAGTAGAAAATTTCAAATTTTTAGGAAATTTTTTTAAAAAAGTTTTGAGGGAATATGGTTATATTAGCGAAAAAATTTTTAACAAAATTTA
>JBBTVV010000056.1:0-6693 GCA_038063135.1 Patescibacteria group bacterium | reverse complement strand
AAATTTCCTAAAAATTTGAAATTTTCTACTCGAAAGAGTATTCGGCGACAGACCCCTAATAGATTTACTTATACTTTATAGATCCACTCCCGTAATCACAAAAAATTAATCTTATGTTCACAGCAGTGGACTCTCAAAGACTAGAGAGTCCAGCACATTTTTAAAACCGGTTTTAAAAATACTAAGTTGTTGTTGCAGTTAACAAAGTACTAATAATCATCTTAGCAATAGCGAATGAGGCTAAAACAATAATTAAACCAATAGCGCCCGCTTTAATCATTTTTGTAGCTTCTTCTACTTTATCTTCACCTCCGCCAGCAGTCATCCATTTAAATCCTCCGATCAAAATAATTACTACAGCAATAATCCCCAAAAAGCCCATAGCAACATTAATAATTTTTGCTGCCATTGCTCTTGGGTCTGCTGTGCCTAAACCAATTGCGCTTGTAACGTCAGCCTCAGTGCCACCTGAACCTGTATCACCCCAACCTGTAGTTGCAGCTTGTGCAGTCAAAGAAAAAGCAAGCATAGGCAAAACAATTAACAAACACATTGCCAATCCCACTAAACTTTTTATAAATTTTTTTATCATTTTTTCACCTCCCCTCTAATAAAGTAAATATTTTTATTTTTAAGATTTGCTAGAAAAAAAGAATCTTTTTGCTATAACAAATCAATAAACAAACCTTAATAAATATTCACTAATTTAATTATTAACAGTTGTTTATATTTTACCACAAATCAACTATTTAAAACAAGCTAATTTAAAAAATAATTTAATGGGTCTGTCGCCAAATACCGTATTCGGTATAAAATTCCAAATTTTTGTAAATTTTCTGCTCAAAAGAATATTTGGCGACAGACCCCCTTATTGTTTTTACTCTTATTTCTTGTTATAATTTTTTTATGCCAATTCATCAATTATCACGAAAACTACAATCTCAACAAGAATGGCGATCTAAGAAAAAAAAATATTATTTGCGTTCAAATAATAACAAATTTCATCAATCGCGATCTTCAAATAATCAAACAAATTTTGGAAATTATTTATTTTCACTATTGGCCACACCAAAAAATTTCAAAAAACTGGCTATCTTTATTTTTACTTTGATTCTTATCGGCTTTCTTTTTCTTCTTTGGCTGTCTCGCGATCTACCAAATCCTAATCGTTTAATCGATAGACAAATTGCCCAAAGCACAAAAATTTATGATCGTACTGGCCAAACAATCCTTTATGAAATACATGGAGACCAAAAACGAACAATAGTAAATTTAAACGACATTCCTGCTTATGCAAAAAACGCCACAATTTCTATTGAAGACAAAGACTTTTACAAACATGGCGGATTTAGTTGGTGGGCAATGTTTAGAACAGCTGTAACTAATTTACTTTTTAATCATCACGCTGGTGGATCCACTCTTACCCAACAATTTATCAAAAATGCCGTATTAACTAATGAAAAAACCTTTACTAGAAAAATTAAAGAACTAATTCTTGCTTACAAATTAGAAAAAAAGTTTACAAAAGATGAAATTTTGCAAATGTACTTTAATGAGATTCCTTATGGTTCAACTGCTTATGGCATTGAATCTGCTAGTCAACTTTATTTTGGCAAAAGCATTAAGCAAATTAACCTAGCTGAAGCAACAATTTTAGCAGCGCTTCCTCAAGCTCCAAGTCGCTACTCTCCTTACGGACCAAATAAAGACCTATTAATTGCTCGTCAACATCATGTTTTAGATTTAATGGTAAAGTATGGCTATATTAAAACAGAAGATGCCCAGATAGCTAAAAACACTGTTTTAAATTTTAAAAAACAATCAAACGACATACTTGCTCCGCACTTTGTAATGTATATTAAGGAAATCTTGTCAGATAAATATGGTGAAAAAATGATTGAACAAGATGGCTTAAAAATTTATACTACTTTAGATTTATATAAACAAAAAATCGCTGAAGAAGTTATTCAAGCTAAAGCTCCTGCTAATAAAGATAAGTATCAAGCAAACAACGCAGCTCTACTCTCTATGGACCCAAAAACAGGACAAGTTTTAGCCATGGTAGGCTCTAAAGATTATTTTGACAATAGCATTGATGGTCAAGTCAACATCACTCTGCAACCTCGCCAACCAGGATCATCCTTTAAACCAATCGTTTACACAGAGGCTTTCATAAAAGGTTACACGCCCAACACAGTGCTGTACGATGTAGCTACTAATTTTTCTACTGACCCAGCAAAATCATATATCCCGCTTGATTACGATGGACAAGAACGTGGCCCAATTACTATGAGAAAAGCTTTGGCAGGCTCATTAAACATTCCCGCTGTAAAAACACTTTATTTAGCAGGGGTTAAAAATGTCATAAATTTAGCTCAAAATATGGGTTACACAACTCTTTCTGATATTAATCGCTTTGGCTTATCTTTAGTTCTAGGAGGAGGAGAGGTTAAATTAATAGAACACGTTGCTGCTTATGGCATTTTCGCTCGTGAAGGAATTTATCATGCTCCTGTAGTTATTCTAAAAATAGAAGATAAAAACGGTAAAATAATTGAAGAAAATAAAACAAGTGAAGAAAAACGAGTACTAGACGCGAAGATTGCCAGACTAACCAATAATGTTTTGTCTGACAACAATGCTCGTACTTATGTTTTTGGCGAAAACAATTACTTAAATTTAGGCGCTAGACCTGTAGCAGCTAAAACTGGAACCACAAATGATTACCGCGATGCTTGGACAATTGGATTTACGCCATCTCTAGTTACAGGCGTCTGGGTTGGAAATAATGACAATTCATCAATGAAGCGCGGATCAGACGGATCAATAGTAGCAGCACCAATTTGGCACGATTATATGCAAAAAGTTTTAGGCAACACTCCGATAGAATATTTTAATCAACCAGAAATTATTAAAACAAACAAAGCTGTCTTAGATGGAGACATTGAAGGAAAAGTTGTTGTAAAAATAGATAAAACCTCTGGCTTATTAGCAACAGAATTTACTCCTGCTAGCTTTATTGAAGAAAAAACTTTTCAACAGAATCATTCAATTCTTTATTATGTTGATAAAAATAATCCTCGCGGGCCTCAACCAACTAATCCCCAAATTGATCCTCAATTTAATCTGTGGGAAACTCCTGTTTTAGCTTGGGCTGCCAAACAAGGATTTGCCACATCTTCTCCTCCAACAGAAAATGACAATGTACATACTCTTGAAAATAAACCAACTTTTGTCATAGAAAGTCCTTCTAACAATCAATCTATTATGACATCTGTTTTGTCTGTTAATATTAACGCAACAGCGCCACGTGGCATCAGCAGAGTTGAATATTATTTAAATGATAATTTATTTGCTACTAACACTAGCTATCCCTTTAATTTAAAAAAATCAATTAGCTTTCTCAATAATGGTTTTCATAATTTAACAGTCAAAGTTTGTGACGATATAGATAATTGTGCTGAACAAAAAACAACTTTCAATTTAATCTTAAATGAAAAGAAGAAAATAAAAAATACTAGTCTTGATTGGTTAACGCCTGCTGACGAAGTCACATTAACTAAAACAGATTTTCCCTTTACTCTTAAAGCACTATTAAATAATTACGAACAAGTTGTTAAAACAAATTTTTATTTAAAGCCGCTAGAAGGCGAGATAATTAATCTCACGTCTTTTGATCAACCAGATAAAGACACTCTTCAATTTGATTGGATAACCCAGCCAGCTCCAGGTGTTTACTGGCTAAGCGCAGAAATTCGAGACTGGAATGGTCAAACTATTAAAAGCAAAGAAATAAAGATTATTGTAAGATAAGCCTACTGTTTAATTGGCATAATAACATAGAGATAATTAGTGTCTTTTTCTGATTTAATGACGCAAGGAGTATTGTTGTCAATTATTTCTAGCCGAACCACCTCTCCTTCAATATTACTTAAACCATCCAATAAATAGCGGCCATTAACAACGATTCCATTGTCTTCTCCTGACACTTTAGCTTCTAGGTTAGTAACATTTTCCCCTGTTTGTCCTGACGTAGAAGAAATTACTAGCTGATTTTTTTCTTTAGGAAAATCCAAATTAATATCATTTATTCCTGTTTTAGAAAATAACGAGGCTAGTTTTGTTGCTCTTATTAATTCTGTCCGACTAATCACAACCTGAGTCTTGCTTGTAGTAGGAAAAATTTGTTGATAATCAGGATATTGCCCCTCAATTAAACGAGAAACCAATTCCGTTGACTTATAAGTAAAAAGAATTTGATTATCAGAAACATAAAACCTAAGTTCATTGTCTTCTTCTTCAACTAAATTCGTTTGAATACCAGACAATATTCTAATTAACTCTTGCAATGTTTTAACTGGCACGATAATTTTTTTTTCTTCTTCGCTATTAGTTTTTATTTCAATTTTCTTCTCTGCTAAACGATAGCTGTCAGTAGCTGCCAAAACAAGACTATTACTACTAAAAGAAAATGCCACGCCAGACAATTCCAATCTAGATTCACTTAAAGAAACCGCAAATATAATTTGAGAAATAGCTTTCTTAAACTCTTCTACTTGAATACTATAGTATTTTTTTTTATCAACTTCTGGAATAAGAGGAAACTCCTCTGCTGACTGTCCTTTTATTTTTACCTGATAATTATCACTATCAACTAACAAATTATTATCCTTTAATATTAGTCCAATTTTTTTATTGGGCAATAAATTAATACATTCGCTTATTATTTTTGAATCAACAGTAAAAGAACCCTCTTCTTCTATTCTTCCTCTTATTGTTGTTATAATTCCCATTTCCAAATTAGTTGCTAATATTTTTATATTTCCATCAGAGCCTTTAATCATTACATTATTCAAAATAGGCAAATTTATATTCTTTCCTGCAATATGACTAACTATAAATAATCCTTGTTTTAAGTTTTCTTGTAAGCTAAAAATTTTCATAATTTAGAAGAGTTTAAATAATAATATATAATATATAAATTAATAATAATAATAAGGCTGTTGATAAATAAGAAAAAGATGATTTTTTATTTAATATTAGTGTAAAATATGTTTCTGAACTTGTGCTTTAAATGTAGATAACTGCGTCATTGCTGTTAATGTTTTGTGTTAATAAAAAATTGAAAAATTTTTTATTAACACAAAACTCTCTTCTAGTCACTGTTTATTAACAGTTGCTATAGATTAACTGTTTGATTGAGTTAATAGTTTGTTTTAATCTCTCGTCTTCTTCTATTTCTTTAGTAATTTTGTTAAAGGCATGCATTGCTGTTGTGTGATCTCTTCCACCAAGTTCTTGTCCAATTAATGGATAAGAAGAATTAATTTCTTTGCGCATTAAAAACATTATTATTTGTCGTGGAATAACTGTCTCTTTTTTACGACTAGAGCCAATTAATTCTTTAATATTAATATCAAAGAATTTTGCTACAGCATCAATGATTGTTTTTGGGGTGGTTGATTTTGTTTGGAAGCTAGAAAGAATGCCAGATAATACGTTTTTAGTGGCATCAATTGTTGGTTGAGTATTGTTGAACTCATAAAAAGCTATTAAGCGCGTTAAAGCTCCCTCTAATTCTCTTATATTGTTTTGAACATGGTTGGCAATATAAGCTAAAATATCTTTTTCCATTTTATAATTTTTTTCTTTGCATTTGGTTTCTAAAATAGCAATCCTTGTTTCTAGATCAGGAAGAGATACGTCAACTATCATTCCCCATTCAAGTCTGGAAGATAGTCTTTTTTCTAAAGCAGGAATTGCCTTTGGTTGTCTGTCAGAAGAAATAACAATTTGTTTATTTGCTTGATGGAGTTCGTTAAAAGTATGAAAAAACTCTTCCTGAGTGCCATCTTTGCCTCCCATAAATTGAATATCATCAATTAGTAGAATGTCAACATTGCGATAGCGCTCTTTAAATTCTTTGGCTTGACCGCTACGAACAGCGTTGATGTAGTCGTTTGTAAATTTTTCGCTTGAAACATATAAAATTTTATTGGTTTTTTTTGCTAATTCATGACCAATTCCTTGTAATAAATGAGTTTTTCCTAAGCCAACGTCACCATAAATAAACAAAGGATTGTAGGCATGACCAGGATTTGCAGCAACAGCTTGACAGGCGGCATGAGCTAATTCATTGTTTTTGCCAACGATGAAATTATTAAAAGTATAATGAGTATTAAGGCCAAAACGATTAAGAACAAAAGGTCTATTAGGTGTTTCATCTTCTTTGTTATTGCTACTAATATTTTTTAAACTCTCATCATTCGGATTGATTTTTCTAGTCTCAACTTTATAAATAATTTCTTTTATATTTATTTGTCCTACGCTTTTAAATGCGTTAGATATTTCTTGATGATACTTTTTTTCTAGCCAAGTTTTAGCAAAGCCAGAGGGAACACAAATAATTACTTTGTCATTTTCACAAGAAGAAATAAAAGTGTGTTTAAACCATGTAGTAAAGTTGGCTCGCGACAGGTTTAATTCAACTTCTCCTAAGATTGCTTGCCAAAGTTGTTCATTATTCATAGAAGTGGTTGTTAATTTGAGTCTTATTGGGTATTTATAAAATTTAAAGTAGAGAAAGTTTGTATTTTTTAGAAGTATAGCAGTAAGTAAAATTGCTAGCAAGGTTTAAAAACTGTTAATAATTAGTGGATAAGATTATTGGATCTGTCGCCGAATACCGTATTC
>JBBTVV010000055.1:0-4394 GCA_038063135.1 Patescibacteria group bacterium | reverse complement strand
ACCGTATTCGGTATAAAATTCCAAATTTTTGTAAATTTTGTTAAAAACTTTTTCTTTTTTTTCTTTTTTGCTCTTCTTGGATTTTATATGCTATAATTGAAAATATTTATGAATAAAAAATTAATATTTTTTTTAATTCTTTTTTTCAGCTTTGCTAGCGCGCTAAGTTTGTTTTTTATTGGCAATCCTCAAGTAGCATTAGCTGCTACTGAGCCAAATTTTTCTTACCATACATCAATTATTCCTTCAGATACTTATTTTTCTAATCAATGGTATTTGCAAAAAATTCATGCAGTAGAAGCATGGGATCAGATAAGAGAAAGCCCTAAAGTTGTTATTGCTGTAATTGATTCTGGCGTACAAATTAATCATCCTGATTTAGCAAGTAATATTTGGATTAATAGTAAAGAAATCCCAAATAATGGTATTGATGATGATAGTAATGGTTATATTGACGATATTAATGGTTGGGATTTTGTTAATAACGTTGCTGATCCTTCTCCAAAATTTAAGTCAGGTTTTACAGAGGCGGGAATACATCATGGAACTGTTGTTGCTGGTATTATTGCTGGATCAGGTAATAATGCTACTGGGATTTCAGGTGTTGCGTGGGATGCTAAAATAATGTCTCTAAAAGTTTTAGATGATAAAGGCGAGGGGAATACTAACGGAGTTATTAAAGCAATAGATTACGCTGTTGTTAATGGCGCTGATATAATAAATTTAAGTTTCGTTGGCTTGGGTTATAGTGGTGGTTTAAATGAATCAATCAAGAGGGCTTATTTAGCAGGTTTGATAATTGTTGCTGCCGCTGGCAACGAAGAAGATAACGGACATGATGGTTCTCTTGATTCTTCTCCAATGTATCCTGTTTGTAATGATGGCGCTAATGGAGAAAATATGGTTGTTGGAGTGGTGGCAGTTGATGCTATTGATCAAAAAGTTACTTTTTCTAGTCATGGTTTTAAATGCGCTGATATTGCAGCGCCAGGTGTAAGTGTTTATAGTACTATTGTTTATTCTCCAAGTAATTATTTAAATGAACAATCTCTCAATAGTTATTATGGAGGTTATTGGGCAGGAACTTCTGTTGCAGTGCCAATGGTAAGTGGCGCGTTAGCTCTTATTATGTCTGCTAATCCGAGTTTATCCAGAGAACAAATTTTAGAAATTCTTTATAGTAGCGCAGATGATTTAAATAAGCTTAATCCAAATTATCTTAATCAATTGGGTAGAGGTAGATTGAATGTATCAGCAGCAGTTAATAAAGCTTTAGTTAGTTTAAAAAATAATTCTGCTAAAATTGTTATAGCTCCTTCCAGTAATTTTAGTAGTTTTATTAAAATAACTAATAAAGATGGAAAAGAAGAAAAAAATTTTTACGCTTTTGATAAAAAATTTAAAGGTGGTGTAAATTTAGCTTCTGGTGATGTTAATGGAGATGGGCTAGATGAAATTATTGTAGGCGCTGGTCAAGGAGGCGGGCCTCATATAAAAATTTTTAATACTCAAGGTCAGTTGATTGGACAATTTTTCGCTTATCCAAATAATTGGCATGGAGGGGTTAATGTAGTTGTTTCTGATATTGATTCAGACGGTGTTGCGGAAATAATTACAGCGCCAGGAAAAGGTTATGGTTCTGAAATAAAAGTTTTTAATTTTCAAGGCAAGCTTAAAAAAACTTTTTTAGCTTTTGATAAAAAATTTAAGGGTGGCGTGAGTTTAGCTTCTGGCGATGTAAATGGAGATGGATTAAATGAAATTATTATAGGCGCTGGTCAAGGAGGCGGGCCGCATGTTAGAATTTTTAATATGAGTGGTAAAATAGTGAGTCAATTTTTTGCATATAATCAATCTTTTCATGGTGGAGTCAAAGTTGCCGTTGGTAATATTATTTCAGGCGCAAGATCAAAAAGTTTAGAAATATTAACAGCACCGGGTGAAGGAGTTGATCCATATATTAAAGTATTAGACGATAAAGGTAATTTATTAAAACAATTTCTGGTTTTTAATAGGAATTTTCGTGGAGGTGTTAATGTTGCTACAGGAGATCTTGATAGAAATGGAATAGATGAAATAATTGTTGGAGCTGGGCCAGGTGGAGCTCCGCATGCAAGAGTATTTAATTCAAATTACGAAATGATTAGTTCATTTTATGCCTTCGCAGAATCTTTTACAGGAGGGATAAATGTTTCTGTTGTTAAAGTTGGGAATTAGGAATCAGGAATTAGGAATTTATTTTCCTTAATATTGAGTTTTTTATAATTTACTTTAAAAATTAAAAATTAATTTTAAAATATGTCTAAAAAAGCGATTTTTGATAGAAAAAATGTTTTGGTTACAGGTGGTGCTGGATTTATTGGCTCACATTTGTGCGATGAATTAGTCAAAACATCTAAAGTAATATGTTTGGATGATTTTTCAACTGGCAATGAAAAGAATATTGATCATTTACTAGCTGATCCTAATTTTGAATTTATTAAACATGACATTACTCAACCGATTGATTTATCTAGTTTAGTTGAATTACAAAAATTTAAAATTGAATTTCAGGGAATACAAGAAATTTATAATTTGGCTTGTCCAACTTCGCCTAAAAATTTCCAACAAAATAAGATAGCAACTATATTAGCCTTATCTGCTGGCGTTAAAAATGTTTTAGATTTAGTAGTAAAATATGAGGCTAAATTTATACATTTTTCTTCATCAGTAATTTATGGTTCTAGACAGAATGTAGATCAGAGAGTTAATGAAAGTCAAATAGGTTGTGTTGATATAATATCTGAGCGTAGTTGCTATGATGAAGGCAAGCGATTTGCCGAAGCAGTCGTAGCAACTTATCAGCAGGTATATAAAGTAGATGCTAAAATAATTCGTTTGTTTAGAGTTTATGGTTCAAGAATGAAATTAGATGATGGCCAGCTTGTACCTGATTTTATAAATAGCGCGCTTGATAATAAAGATTTGGTTATTTTTGGTGATGAAAATTTCTCTTCCTCTTTTTGTTATGTAAGCGATGTTGTTGATGCTGTTTTAAAAATTATTGATACACAATTAGATGGTCCGATTAATATAGGCTCTGATGTTGATATAAATTTGACAGATTTTGCGCAAAAAATTATTACTAAATTAGAATCTAAATCTAAAGTTGCATACAGTCCGAGCCATTTATTTATCACAAGTCTTTGTTTGCCTGATATTACTAAAGCACGAGAAGAAATTGGTTGGATGCCTATTATTACGTTAGATAAGGGTTTAGATAAAACTATTAATGATTTGCGTGTTAGTAAAGGAATGAAAAAAATAGGTGTTAATGTTCATATAAAATAAGATGTGTCTCTATTCTTATGAAAATAATCTGTATCATACCTGCATATAATGAAGCGGAAAATATTGTTGCTGTAATAAATAGCGTCAAGTCGTTGGTTGATGAAGTTGTTGTTATTGATGATTGCTCTAGCGATGATACTTATTTTTTAGCAAAGCAACAAAAAATTACCGCACTTAAGCATATAATTAATCGCGGACAAGGAGCTGCTTTAAAAACAGGAACTGAATATGCTATTAGAGAAAATGCTGATATTATTGTCCATTTTGATGCTGACGGTCAATTTCTCGCAATAGATATAAAAACGATTATTGCGCCTTTAATTAATAATCAAGCTGATATTGTTTTTGGTTCTCGTTTTATTAATAAACAAGATAATATAGCAATGCCTGTGATGAAGAGACGAGTGTTAATGCCTTTGGCTAGATTGGTTAATAAATTATTTTTTAATATTAATTTAACAGATCCGCAAAGTGGTTTTCGCGCTATGACTAAGTTGGCTGCTAAAAAAATTGATTGGCATCAAGATCGAATGGCACATTGTTCAGAGATTCTTTATCAAGTAGTTAAGTATAATTTAAAAATTAAAGAAGTTCCCATTAAGATTATTTATAATAATTTTGGTCAACGATTTTCTGGTGGCGTAAGAATTTTGATTGATCTATTTTTAGCAAAACTTATTAGTTAATTCCCAACCCCAATGTTTCAACAAACACTAGCTTTAATAGTAATCGTTTTTTTTCTGGCTCGTTTATTTTGGCAAAAACAGAAAAAGCAAATTGCTATTGCTGAATTTATTTTTTGGTTATTTTTTTGGTTAATTAGCGCTGGTGCCATTATTTCTTTAAAATGGTTAGATAAAATTGTCGCTAGTCTCGGTTTTACAGCTTCTGGTATTAATATTTTGCTTTATTTAAGTGTTGCTGTATTATTTTATTTAATTTTTAGATTAAGACTAAAATTGAGCAAAATTGAAAGAGATATTACAAAACTTGTTAGACATATTGCTTTAAAGAAATAAAATAAATAAGAGTTTTTTTATCATTTTTGCGGAGTTTAAATAATT
>JBBTVV010000054.1:0-1388 GCA_038063135.1 Patescibacteria group bacterium | reverse complement strand
TAACGTATCGGCATCATCTGAAGTTGCGCCCGCATTTTAAAGGCTAAAACTTCAAATTTCTGCCTGTCTTGATTATATCACTAAACTTTGCCATATCACAGCGCAATTTGGGAGAAGAAATTTTGCATACATTGAATTATAATTGTGCAAAATTTCTGAACCAGATATGCCGTGTTAGCTGATGTATTTTTTTTGTCTTCTATTTTATTGGTACAAACTTTGTTTATTCTAAAAGAAAATTTGATTTTTGTTTTGAAAAAAAGGAAGAGGGGTTAGGGGTGAATTCCTTTTTTTTCAAAACTCCTTATTTTATTTTTTCCTTAATATGTTTTTTGGTTTTCCACTCAAATATGCTTCTATATTTTGAATTGCAATTTCACGCCCATTTGCAACAGCTTGTTTTGTCGAAAACGCAATATGAGGCGTGACTAGTATCTTGGAGTTACTCAAAGTCTTCTGATAAAAATCATTTTTAGTATCGCCGAAGTCTTCCGGGTCACAATCTATCGCAGCTCCAGCCACTATTCCAGCATTGATGGCTTTAATCAATCCATCAATATCATAAGTATATGATCTGGAAAAAGTGATATAGTAAACGCCGTTTTTAAGATTCATAAAGAATGTCTCATCTAACAAATTTTGACTACTTGAATTACAATTCAGTGAATTAATTGTAATATCTACTTCTTTGGATTTTTCTGCAAGATCATCATCTTTATCAAAAAAACTTACTTCCATCCCAAATGCGTTACACAAAACACCAACTTGACTGCCAATACTTCCGTGTCCGATGATAAGAACCTTTTTGCCACTCAAGCTTTGTTGCAGTTCCACTGGAAAATTTTCAGTTGCCCTAACCATAGGATCAAATTTTCTAAATAAGGATAATGTCATATACATTACCCACTCGACAACTGAATCCCTGTTTCCGCCTTGAGAGTTTGCGACAAAAACACCATTTTTTTCCAGCACCTCGGAATCAAAAACGCCCAGCTCAACATAGGGATAAGTAACAAAAACATTTTGTAGCCTTGGCAGGCTTTCTAATAAATAATCTCCATTGCTATATAATACATTTGCCCCCTTTGCTTTTTCTAAAAAATCTTCAACAGATGTTGGGGCGTCCATTACTGAAAGTTCGCCTACTAGCTCCAGTCTTTTTTTATAGCTATCATCAAGATTAATTCCTAATGTGACAATTTTTTTAATAATTTTATTCATGATTTAAGTAGTTAAAAAATTTATAAATGTTCGTTTTTCTGCGACCTAAGAAGCAGAAAAACACCTTTTTACCCCTGTATAAATAAATTAAAAATCAAATTTTTTGTACTTGTTAAAATCACAAATCTTTAAATTACCACCAAAGACAAAAAAATATTTCAGCTAAC
>JBBTVV010000053.1:0-2307 GCA_038063135.1 Patescibacteria group bacterium | reverse complement strand
AAAATTTACAAAAATTTGAAATTTTATACCGAATACGGTATTTGGCGACAGACCCATAAGAAAAACATAAAAAGACTCCACCTTATATTTAGTATATAAACTACATTCCCATCATTCCTGGATTCATACCTCCCATACCACCACCCATATCGCCGTGACCACAGCTATCTTTTTTTTCAGGTAAATCAGTAATAACGGATTCTGTAGTTAAAAACATAATTGCGGCGCTAGAAGCATGCTCTAACGCACTTCTTACAACTTTGGTTGGATCAACAATGCCAGCCTCAATTAAATCTTCAAATTTATCCATAGCAGCATTATAACCAATATTAGTATTGCCTTTTTTATGTTCACTAATAATATTATACAAAACTAATGAACCATCTTTGCCTGCGTTAGTTGCGATTTGTTTAATAGGCTCCAAAATAGCTGTGTCAACAATTGTTGTGCCAACAGCATCTTCTTTTTCATCGCTTAATTCAATAAAAGCATTTCCAGCGACTGCTAAAGCTAATCCGCCACCTAATACAATGCCTTCTGCAACAGCGGCTCTAGTAGCGTTTAAAGCATCCTCAATTCTATCTTTTTTTTCTTTCATTTCAACTTCTGTAGCTGCGCCTACTTTTATAACAGCGACTCCACCAGATAATTTTGCTAAACGTTCTTGTAATTTTTCTTTATCATAATCAGAATCAATTATTTCAATTTCTTTTCTAATCTGCGCTACACGATTTTTAATCGCTTTTTCATCTCCCCTTCCTTCAATTATTATAGTGTCATCTTTTGAAGCAATAACTTTTCTTGCTTGTCCTAAATCTTCAACAACTGTATTTTCTAATTTTAATCCAACTTCTTCTGTAATAAATTTTCCACCAGTTAAAATAGCAATATCTTCTAACATAGCTTTTCGTCTATCACCAAAGCCTGGAGCTTTAATACCTAAAACATTGAAAGTTCCACGTAATTTATTAACAACAAAAGTTGCTAAAGCCTCGCCATCAATTTCATCGGCAATAATCACTAAATCTTTTTTTCCTGACTGGGCCATTTTTTCTAACAATGGCAAAATTTCTTGCAAACTAGAAATTTTCTTATCAGTAATTAAAATAAATGGATCTTCAACTTCAGCTTTCATTGATTCAGAATTAGTTATCATATAAGGAGAAATATATCCTTTATCAAATTGCATACCTTCAACAACTTCTTTTACAACTCCGAATGATTGACCTTCTTCTACTGTAATTATTCCATCTTTACCAACTGATTCCATTGCTTCAGCAATAATATTACCGATTTCTTTATCATTTGCGCTAATAGAAGCAACTTGAGCAATTTGCTCTTTAGTAGAAATAACTTTACTCATTTTTTTAAGATTAGCGACAATAGTTGCCACCTTTTTTTCAATGCCATTTCTAATTTCAATAGGACTAATACCTGAAGAAACCAATTTCAATCCTTCTGTAATCATTGCTTGAGCTAAAACAGTAGCAGTAGTAGTGCCATCTCCAGAAACATCATTAGTTTTAGAAGCAACTTCCTTAACTAATTGCGCGCCTAAATTTTCAAATTTATCTTCTAATTCGATTTCTTTTGCAACAGTTACACCATCTTTGGTAATAGTTGGCGCGCCATAACTTTTATCAATAACAACATTTCTACCCTTTGGTCCCAATGTAACCTTAACAGCATTTGCTAACTGATCAACACCTCTCTTTAAAGCATTACGCGCTTTTTCACCATAAATAATTTGTTTAGCCATAGAATTTAAATTTAAGATTTTAATAATAAATAATTTTTAATTTTATAATTTTTAAATAAATTCTAATTTTTAATTTCTAAACAAAATTAATTAAAAATTAAAATATTAAAAATTTTAAAATTCTACATTTAACTTTTACTTTTTAACTTTAAAAGCTATTCCATCACAGCTAGTATATCACTTTCGCTAATAATCAAATATTCTTCTCCATCAATTTTAATTTCATCTGGAGAATATTTTTTAAACATCACTTTATCGCCAACTTTTACGCTCATTAACGCTCTTTGACCATTATCTAAAAGTTTTCCAGATCCTATTGCGACAACTTCACCTTTTTCTGGCTTTTCTTTATCAATAGTATCTGGCAAAACTATACCAAATTTAGTAATCTCACTCTCATTAGTTGCTTTAACAATAACATGATCATTCAAAGGTTTAAATTTCATACGCGTTTTTTAAATTAATTAATTATTAAATTTAGCACTCTCATTATCTAGGTGCTAAAATTCATACTATCGTATTCTATCCAAAACGATTCACATTGTCAA
>JBBTVV010000052.1:0-2011 GCA_038063135.1 Patescibacteria group bacterium | reverse complement strand
CCTTAATAATTACTAAAGATTTTTGATCAACTTTTTTTATCAGAAAAATTTACAGGGTTACTGGAAAAAGCTTCTTGCAAGCTCACTCCTTGTTTTTTTGTATTGTCGTTTTCTTTTGCAATAAGATCTCCTGTCTCTTCTTCTTTGGCAATAATTTTTGTTTCAATGTTTTGTTGTTTTTTAAGACGTGCTTGAGCTAAACACTCCTTGCAAAATACCGGTCTAATACCATCTGGCTTAAAACAAATATTAGTCAATTTACCGCAACAACTACAGATCGCTTCAAATTTAAAAACACTTTTTTTGCTAGGCGCTAAAACAGGAGTTCTTTTACCAACATCTTTATTAACGCTATTAGAAGCAACTTCGTTCTGTGCTACAAAAGAATTTTTAACTAAAGGCCGCTCTACTTCTGACAAAGATGCTTTATTAAAATTTTTAGCAGACTCAACCGCTAACCCTTGTTTTGGTAAAAAATCTTTTTCTTTTCTAATCTCTGGTAATCTATTAACATAATTCCTTTCATTTATTTTCCCAACGGTCTGAACTGGAGACAATCTTTCATTATTTGTGTGCCAACGAGCGATCTTATCTTCAACAGTCTCTCTATCTTTAGCATATTTTTCTCGCGACATTTTAACAACCTTATCTTTATTATATGTTTTTTCTTCGTCACTAAATGGTGCCAAACCTCTTGCAGAAAAAGGATCAGAAGTAACGCCATCAATCATTAATTTAATATAAAATTCATATTTCGGTAAATTAACCAAATCTTCTTCAATAAATACTGGAGTAAATTCTTTAACCAACTCCTCTGCGTCAATCGCGCCAACACGAAAAACAATCATAGAACCAACATTACCAAAAACAGCAGGCTTAACTTTTTCGCCCAATTGCTCAATATATTGATGCGCCATAATTAAATTAAGACGATATTTTCTAGCTTCTGATAAAATATTAGCAAAACTATCTGTAGTAAAATTCTGAAATTCATCAATATATAAATAAAAATCTTTTCGATTTTTTTCTAAAATATCAACCCTACTCATTGCTGCCAATTGAATTTTAGTAATCACCATAGCTCCGAGTAAAGAAGAATTATCTTCACCAATTCTACCTTTACTTAAATTTAAAATTAAAATTTTTCTTTGATCCATAACATCTCTTAAATCAATTGCTGATTTAACCTGACCAACAATATTTCTAATTAACGAACTAGAAAGAAATTGTCCAACTTTATTTTGAATAGGAGAAACAGCCTCAGAAGCAAACTTATCAGCATAACCAGCAAATTCATTAACCCAAAAAGCTTTCACAACTGGATTTTGTATTTTATCAACAACTTTTTTTCTATACACTTTATCAGATAATATTCTAGTAATACCTAAAAGAGTTGAGTCTGGATAATCCAGAATAGCCAAAATAGCATTACGTAAAATATATTCCAATCTAGGCCCCCATGAATCAGCCCAAAGTTTTTGAAAAACACCAATTAAACCTGATGCGACTAAATGTCTTAAATGAGGTTCAACATGTTCAATTACATTAAAAGCAATAGGAAAATCAATGTCAGCTGGATTAAAATAAACAACGTCATTAATTCTATTAGTAGGTATATATTCAACAATCTTTTCGGCTAAATCACCGTGCGGATCAACAACGGCTACTCCATGACCAGCTCTAATATCATTAATTATCATATTTTCTAAAACAGTCGATTTGCCCATTCCAGTTTTACCAATCAAATACATATGACGGCGACGATCGTCAGTTTTAATACCAAACTTACGGAAATTATTACGAAAATTAGTTTCCGCAAAAGTTGTTATTTCATTATCTTGCATAATAAAAAATTTATAATTCCAGATTTATTTTTTTTAAGGGGTCTATCGACGAATACTCTTTCAAGGGTTTGTCGCCAAATACTCTTTCGAGTAGAAAATTTCAAATTTTTAGGAAATTTTTTTAAAAAGTTTTGAGGAAATATGGTTATATTAGCGAAAAAGTTTTT
>JBBTVV010000051.1:0-4130 GCA_038063135.1 Patescibacteria group bacterium | reverse complement strand
AAATTTCCTAAAAATTTGAAATTTTATACTCGAAAGAGTATTTGGCGACAGACCCCTAAGAGCCTAACTTATCCAGCTCCTCCTCAATAGCTTTTCTTTCTAAACTACCAACAGGATATTGAATCGCTTTTTTAATTAAATTATCTACTTCATTTTTTTTTGCTATTTGCGCAGAATTTTCATTTATTTCTGATTTTATTTCTTTTTCTTCAACTTCATCTATTGGTATTATTTCCCAATCCTCACCAGTATCTGTTGGCATACTTTCTGGAAAAAATTTTATATTACGATATAACAATAATAATTTTTTTAATAACTCTCTTTCTTTAGTTTCTAATTTTTTAGCATTGTCTGAATTAATTAAATATTCTGCTAAAACCAAATTATTAAACATCTGACTCCCATTTTTCTTAATAAAATCTTTTAACCAATTTCCAATACTCGGAGAATGTGGCTTACCATCAAAAATAAATTCTTTATGAGTTAGTTTTTCTTGATTAATATAAAGCGCATTTTCAAGTTCTTTTTTAAAATTAAAATCATTAGCTAAAATATAAAAAAACCTTGCATTAACAGCTTTGATAATAATAAAATGATTATTTAATTCATTAACTAATCCTTGTTTAAATATTTCTTCAGCAACATTTTTTTCTTCCGATAATAAAAATTGTTTATCTGGATCTGAATTTAAAAAATTTAATCTCCTAATAATAGGATTAAAAATAAGCTCATCTAAATCTTTACTAATTTCTTCAGCAGTTTCTTTTTCTAATTCAAATTCTCTTTTTAGATAATTAATAATTTCATCGCCTTCTAATTCATCTACGGCAACAAAAATAATAAGCGAGCTTAAATCAATTTTATATTTTTCCTCTATTTTTCTAACTTTCCCCATAAACATATTACTTCCAAATTCTAATTGGACTATAGGAGGAAAATTATTAAATTTTTCTATTGCTTCTTCAATATAAATCATATCTTTTTATTTTATGGGGTCTGTCGTCAAATACCGTATTCGGCGACAGACACTTAACGACAAACTCTTTATGCTCTGCTTACCACATCATATTGATCAACTCTTTTATTTTCTTTTAATTTACCTTTTACAATCATCTCAGTATTAATTTTATTAAGCGCGTCTATAAGTTCTCTGTCAACAGATTCACCTCCTTTTATTTGTGCTTGCGCTCCTTGCTTTAAATTTATTACCCCAAATTTTTCTTCATTAGATAAATTTTTAAACTCCAATGTTTTTAAAACCTTTACCATATTTGCCATTGATCTTTTTGATTCTTTCGTTCCATTAGCTAATAAATCAAATAATTTATTTTGGCCAGAAGTAGGACCGCTCTGTGAATAAAAAGTATTTTTAAACTGCCCAAAATCTAAATCATCATGAGTAAGGTTTTCCCTAAGCTCTCTATTTGCTTTATTTTCTGCTGTTCCTTTTTTTACAGCCTTTATCGTTAACTCATTTGGCCCAAGCATTTTTTTAGACACATCCTCCATTCCTTTCTGAAAAGGACTTCTTTTTTCTTTCTTTGCTTCTAAATCATCACCAGCTAATTTTAATCTATCATCAGCTTTGCCCAAGCCGTGCCCAATAGAATGCTTCCTATAAATTGCCTCTTTTCGCTTTTCAGAAAATTCTTCTACATTTTTCTGTTTATTATCTTGTACATCATTAATGTTTTTCGCATCAGTTTTATATTTATTTCTTTCCGCAATATCACTATTAATTTTTAACTGCGGAAGACTAGCAATCTTTGCTTTTCTTGTCTTTTCAATTTGCTCTAATGTTCTACTCTTTTGTTTTTCAATTCTTTCTATTTCAGGATTAGCATCTGAGTCCACTAATTCTTTTTTCTTTTTTCTATCCTCTTCAGCGTCTTTCTTTTCTTCTTCAGCGTCTCTCACATCTTTTCCTTTTCCAAGATATTCTAAAGTATCAGCTGTATATCCTTTTTTAGTCTTTATTGCTTTTAATAAACCGGCCGCAATACCACCAATCGCAAAAGGCAAATTTCCTCCTAGCGCTCCAGCTGCCACTAATGGTGCGCCTCTTCTAATTCCTTTTATATTTTTATCATCAGCAAATTCCTTTAATTTCTCCTGTCCTTCACCTTCTCCTGAACCTAATCCCATCTTTTCTAATGTTTTTCTTCTTCTAGCTATTTGTTCATCTCTTATATTTCCATGCAAATCTTTTCCCCATTGGTTAGCAAAACTACCAGCTTTTTTTATAGATTCGCCGACGCCACCTGGAATTTTACCAGCAAGCTTACTTCCACCAATAGCTCCAATCGCTGTTCCTGCTCCTCTTAATGCCGAACTTGCGACCATTTTTCCTCTTTCAACTAATGCCTCTTTTCCTTTCTTCATCGCCCACCCTTTTCCACTCTGAATCGCTGCCATTCCTTTTCCTGCCAAACCTCCTGCCATACCGCCAATTTGTTGAGTTATCATTAATCCACCCAATAACATACCAATAGAAATAATAAACTTAATCATACTGTCAGTACTGCCTGCCTGAGTTATGCCAGCATTTAACACTACTCCTGCAGAATCTGGAACCAATCCATTTGCAGAGGCAAATGAAAGCCAAATAAAAAAAGCTAAAACTGGACCAACTATTACATTATTAGTAAATTCTTTCCACCATTGTTGCGAGTATGATTGTCCTGCTGGAAATGCCGCTAATAAATAAGCCAGTGGAGAAAGAACAATATAAATCCACAACATCACCATTCTCATTACTAAAACAGCAATCATAATTGTAATTACCACCAAAGAAATAAGCACATAAATTAATGCCAATACATAAGAACCAAAAACTGAAAAAGTATTAACATTTGCTGCTTCTGCGTCAACACTATATATTTCCTTAAGTCCTAACATACTTACTAAATTACCCTCGCCCATTGCTTTAAATCCATTAACAAAAGTCCACATTATTACTTGAGCAGCATCTATAATTAATCCACAAATAGTTTTAGAAAAATTTATTAAGATGGCCATTAACAAAAGTTTTGGTAATAACTTTTTCCATTCATAGTTTGGCATCCTTAGCATTGTTGCAAAAGATATAATTAACAAAATTAAAATAAAAAACATATTGCAAAAATCCCTAACAATTTTCCAACCATTAGAAACAGCTGCTGATCCTATAAAATCATTTTGTTTACAGACCCAAATCAAAATCTTAATTAAAACTGTCAATATTAAACCTAATGCCGAAATAATAGCCGAAACCAAATGACCTAAAATATTAGCTATTCCAACTCCAATATCATCAGCAAGAGCAAAAACATTGTGTCCAATAAAAAAAGTCCCTGATACTATTAATAATATCAGTCCCAGAGAAAAATATTTTTTTGCAAAAAAATTAATTTTCATTTTATAAAATTATGTACCTGCAACTTTATTCCAAAACATTTTTAATGCCATTCCTATATAATCCAACGGATTTTGAATTATATTACAGATTAAAAGAAATATTGCTAATACTCCTAAAATAATCACCCCAACCAATAAGTCCAACAAAAGAACTCCTCCAGCCTCCACAATCCCAATACTTTTTCCTGCTATTTTTTGAGCTTTCCTTCCACCAGCTTGACCAATCTTCTCCGGAAGCCACTCTTCGCCTAGTTCGCAAAAGAATTTACCACCAAAAACCCATTTTAAAAAAATATGAATATTTATCCAAATTAAAGTTAAACCAAAACTATCTACTAAATTAAGCCATGCCTGTTTTAATAAATGACTAAGACCTTGTTTTGCAGGAGATGACATTTCTTCTTCTAATTTTTGCTTTTCTTTTCCTTTTTCTTCTAATTTCATCTTCTGTCGTAATGCCTTCATTGTTTTTTCTCTAAGAGTTTCAGATTCACCACCTTCTTTACTATTACTATCCTCATTAATGTCTTCTCTTTGTTTTTTTTTTAATTCCCTAGAAGCATTATTTTGTTCCTCTTCTGAATTTAAAATATTATTATTCATTAATCTGCTATCTATATTTTCTGCTTGCGCCATATATTTTTATTATAGCATATTAAGAGTCTGTCGCCGAATACCGTATTTGGTATAAAATTCCAAATTTTTGTAAATTTTGTTAAAAACTTTTTCGCTAA
>JBBTVV010000050.1:0-1443 GCA_038063135.1 Patescibacteria group bacterium | reverse complement strand
AACTCACGACCTGTCGGTCGTTTTTTTGTTAGTTAGATTGGATTAATTGGCGACAGACCCAAAATGTATTGACACCTTACCTATGGAAGTTTACCGAGCTTACCCTTACCACTCTTGGGAAAGAGGGACTAATGAAAACTTTAATGGATTAGTTAGAGATTTCTTTCCAAAAGGAATAGATTTTGATAAGATATCCATAAAGGAGATCAAAAGAGTTGAAATAAATCTTAACAATCGTCCTCGTAGACGTCTTAATTATCTTACGCCGCATCAAGTTTTTGTTTTAAATATGAAGCCCTGTGCAGTTCAAGTTTAAATGCAAGAATTACGAATTACGAATTAATTATTAATTACAAATTTTATAATTGATACTTCGTAATTGATAATTGAATTAGCCCATGTAGCTCAACTGGTAGAGTAACGGTATCGTAAACCGTAGGTTGTCGGTTCAATCCCGACCATGGGCTCAAATATAAAAAATGACTAACTTATAATTGTTCCCTTAAATTTTTTATTATCAAAATAATCTTTAAGATTATCTATATTTTTACCATTCATAATTACAACCTCTAGCCCTAATTTTTCTGATTTTTGTGAAGCGATCGGGTCAAAAGGAGCGTTTAATCCTGGATCCCATTTATCACCAACTATTTTTCTAAAATCTTGCCAAGTAATTTTTTCTAATTTTTTAGCATCAGAAAATTTCCGTGGATCTTTATCATAAACATAATCAACATCAGATAAATTAATAATAGTCTTAATATCATATTCTTGAGCAAGAATAGTTGCAACATAATCAGTCGACCAGCCAGGTTTCCAACCGCTAGCCACGACAACACTTTCTTTACTAAAAATATGAAAAGTAGGACTTTTAATAATCTGAGGGTGAGCCTGTTTACGAAAAATCGTTCGCAAAAGATGAGCATTTAATCGTGTAGCATGAATTCCTAACCAATCCAAATCCTCAGAAGTAATCTTAACTACCTTACTAGCAGCTGCCACATAATTTCTAGAAGTCCGCCCACCACCAGCAATAAGATAAAATTTATCCCCTTGTTTAATCAACTGTAAAATTAATTGACGAAATTTTTTCAAAAATTGCCAATCAACACCTTCTTCAGGAGCAATTAATGAACCGCCAAGAGAAATAATGTAAATTTTTTTTAGCATAGTAGTTTTTTTTATTAATTAATAAAAATTATTAACAAAAATCTTTTAATGGGTCTGTCGCCGAATACTCTTTTGAGTAGAAAATTTCAAATTTTATACCAAATACGGTATTCGGCGACAGACCCCTCATATCCTTTCCCATGCGATCATAAAACATACCGACATATTTATTTTAATTTTTATTTATTCCTTTCTTTTTGTCAAATTTTTTTGTCAAATAAATAATATAATGTGCAACACCACGAACATAGTGTTCAAGTCCATGAACATAAT
>JBBTVV010000049.1:0-1984 GCA_038063135.1 Patescibacteria group bacterium | reverse complement strand
TGAAATTTTATAATTCAGAATATGCTGCCAATAAATTTTTAAGGTTTGTTTTGTATTATTTTGCATAACATAAAATATAAAAAATATTTGGGAAGTCCGACTTCCGAAATATAGTTTCCAAAAAAAAATGGCTGAATTAATTTTGGCGAAAATTTACCGTCTATTGTGTATAATCATATTTTTTAATTAATTTACTTTATATTTATAAAAAATGTTCCAATAAGTATGATCGAAATTGCTATAATTTTGTGAGCGAGATGCCTCTTTGAAATATTTTCCTTGCTGATATGTGGAAAAAATAAAGTCAAAATTATTCCATAAAAGAAAACAAATAACGGCTGAAATCCGTTAACAATCCAAGTCAAAGTTATTGGAGTCAACAATGATGCAAAATTAAATGCTATTTTAGCGATAATATTTAAAACTTCATTGATTCCATTCAGCGTCAAAACTGTTGCTTTATTCACCTTGATAATAGAAATAAACTCATCTCTATATTTTCTAATAAAAACAAAAAGTAAAAATGAAAAAATTGCAAAGCCAGTGTATTCCCAAAAACTTGTAACCCAAAAAGTTGCATTTATTGCAAAATATTTAAAAAGTAAAAAATTAAGCGAGAAAAAAAGCGATGATATAGCCATTAATAAAAGGACTTCTTTTTTAATGACGATTTTTTTGGTTTCAGATAATCCCAATGAAATTATAATTGCTCCTATGATGATCAGGATTCCACCAAACAACTGATTCTTATTTAGAGTTTCACCTAAAATTAACCATGCTAAAAAATATGTAAAAGCAGGGATCAACTGGAACATTGGGACAGCAATTGAGGTCTCATCTTTTTTAAGAGCATACAAATACGGAAGTGTAGCCAAAAGATATACAAATCCATTAAGGGCGATAAAAATGCCTTTAGAAAATGGGTATCTTAAAACCTCAGGATGTATAATTGCGATAATACCCAAAATAAAAACTTCTATGACAGAAGAAAACATCATTAAAGCGCCTACTCCGCTGTCTCCCTTGAAGTATCTACTTATAAGATATTTATCAAAATAATTTGTCGCACTCCAGATCGCAGGAGGGATAAGCGCAATTAGAAACCAATTCATAATTTATTATATTATCTGGCCTCTCATAAGAAAGGATATTTTTAATCTTTTTTTAATTCCTATCCATTCGGTATTATTTTTTGATCTGTTATTGTCATATTTATTATTAACCGACCATCTCGCAATAGTAGACAAAATGGTTGCGGATAACTTCGCCACTATTTTTAATATATATGTCAAATAATTAATTTTTTTATTTCAATATTTTCCGGTCCATTATTCTCGAATTCTTCCCAATATTTATTAACCAAATCCCTAAAACGCTTATTTAGTAAGCCAACCTTTTTACACTCCTTCAGTTCCTCTTTTGATGTCGTTTTATAAAAATCGCGCCGAGCCAACATATGCGCCAATTCATCCCACATAATAAACTCATCATATTCATTTGTTATTTTATAATATTTTTCATACAATTCATCTTTTAAAACAATTTGGCCGTGAAAATTATCGGTAAATTTTTTCATTCCAAAGTCTTTGGCAAAACCTAAAATATAACTTTCAAAAATTTCGTTTTCATCTGAGTCTTTCTTGTATCTATCATCAACTTCATCGCCAAGAATGCCGAGTGTGGACCCGGCCAGCTGGTTGATTAAAATCAAATGTTCATATTGTTTTTTCGTAAAATTAATTTTCATATTTTTGTTAATATAATAATTTTTAATATCTTAATTTTTAATTTCATTACAAAATAAATTTTAAATTTTATAATTTTTAAATTTTTAAAAAATCTAAAATATTTTAAATTTACAATTCCGTAGGGGCGTATTGCATACGCCCATTAAATATTTACCCATAAAATTCCCAAAAGAACCTATTTTATAAATCCTCCGGCTTGCAATTCCCAAAGTTTTTTATATGTACCGTTATATTTT
>JBBTVV010000048.1:0-4628 GCA_038063135.1 Patescibacteria group bacterium | reverse complement strand
ATTTACAAAAATTTGGAATTTTATACCGAATACGGTATTCGGCGACAGACCCATTTAAAGAATTTTTAAGTTTATAATCATTTATACTGTTTTATTGTCCTAATTACTAGACTTCTCGCGATGACATAACTCTTTTTCATAATTATCAACAGCTTTTTTAAGCGCTTTAACTGCTAACATTGAGCAATGAATTTTTTGCTCTGGTAAACCGCCTAACTCTTTTACTATTTTATCATTATCAACTTTTAACGCCTCTATTAAAGTTTTATTTTTTACTAAATCAGTCAAAGCGGAAGAAACTGCGATTGCTGCTGCGCAACCCATTGTTTCAAATTTTACATCTTTTATTGTTTGATCTGTTATTTTTAAATATATTTTCATTATATCGCCACAAGCAGGATTACCAACCTTGCCGACAGCGTCGGCATTTTTAATTTGCCCCTGATTATGAGGTTTTCGAAAATGTTGAATTACTTTTTTAGAATACATAAAAATTAGTTAAAAGTATAAAGTTAAAAGTTATAAAGTTATTTGTTTTGTATTTTATTTTTTAATTTATACTTATTTTTGTTCCTTTTTCTATCCAATTATAAATTATTTTAGCTGGACCAATTCCTAATCGGATACATCCATGAGAAACAGGCTTTCCTAAATGATCTTGTCCTTCTCTATAACCATTCGGCCAAATCGGTAATTCATGAATACCAAATTTTTGACCTTCAATGCCAAGCCAATAAGGCATCCATAATCCATATGACGACCATGCTTTAAGACTTTTATTGCTAATTTTAAAATTACCCCTTGGTGTTGTATTGTTTTTACCGCTAGAAACTGAAAATTCCCCTAATTTAACATCGCTCAAAAAATAACTCAGCGTTTGCTGTTTTAGATTAACTTCTATTTTTTTAGCTAACTTAACTCCAAATTTCTGATTTAACGGATCGTAACCCTTATTAATTTCATCTCCATCTTTATAACCATCTCCATCAGTATCTGGATTAGTTAAATTAGTTTTAAATTTTATTTCCATTTCATCTGATAACCCATCGTGATCATAATCATTATCTTTCATCTTTACTTTTTTAGGATTCAATGGTGAATAATTATTTTTTACTTCATCGCCATCATTATAACCATCACCATCTGTGTCAACCTTTTGAGGATCTGTTTTATATAAATTTACTTCAATTTCATCGCTTAAACCATCGTTATCTGTGTCAACTATATTATTCGCCAAAACTGGCAAAGCTATAAATAAAATAATTATAAAAACAGCTAGTTTTCTCATAATTCCTACTAAATTAATTAATGGGTCTGTCGCCGAATACCGTATTCGATATAAAATTCCAAATTTTTGTAAATTTTGTTAAAAACTTTTTCGCTAATATAACTATATTCCCTCAAAACTTTTTAAAAAAATTTCCTAAAAATTTGAAATTTTCTACTCGAAAGAGTATTCGGCGACAGACCCTCAATATCAATAGCTTAACATATAATAAATTCCTTGACAATTCTAAATCTTTTGCCTATTATTTATATAACTAAGAAAAATTTTAGTTATTATTTTTTTTAATTTTAATTTTAAAAAAATCTTCAAGGAATTAATTTTTAATTTTCACATAATCTTAATTGAAAATTGAAAATTGAAAATTGAAAATTAATATAAATATGGCACATAAAAAAGCTGGTGGCTCAACAACGTTGGGTCGTGAATCAGAAAGTAAACGTTTGGGTGTAAAACTTCAAGATGGTCAATACGCTAAAGTTGGCGCTATTTTAATACGTCAACGTGGCACTAAATATCATCCTGGATTAAATGTTAAAAAGGGCAAAGATGACACTCTCTTTTCCACAATTGCTGGTTTTGTTAAATTTACCACTAAAAAATTACTAAAATTTAATGGTCAATTACAAGATAGCAAAATTGTTAATGTTCTACCAACAGCTCCAATAAAAAAATAAACAAAAAAACCGTAATTATTGAAAATTAATTTACCTTATTTGTAAAATACCAAGTTAAAACTTCTTTAGCTATTGGAACTGCTACGCTACTACCTTCACCTCCCTGTTCAACTAAAATAGTAATAACTACTTGTGGATTATCAAAAGGTGCAAAACCAGTAAACCAAGCGTGAGTTGGTTTATTAAAAGCCCACTGAGCTGTTCCTGTTTTACCAGCAACAGCGACAGGAACTGATTGTAAACTACGCGCGCTACCAGCAACAACTGTTTGCCTCATACCTTCACGAACAATTTTTATATTTTCTTTTGATACAAAATCTCTCTTAATCAATGTACTTTCAACTTGCTTAATTTTTTTATCATCACTAGCCAAAATTTGACTTACAAGATGTGGTTTATATAAACTACCATTATTAGCAAAAACGGCTGTATAATTTGCCACTTGAAGTGGTGTGACTGAAATATCGCCTTGGCCAATAGACAAATGATAAGTATCACCAATATACCAACGTTCTCCTTTTGTAGCCTTTTTCCATTCTTTATATGGTAAAAAACCTTTAGCCTCATTAATAATATCAATGCCGGTTTGTTCACCTAAACCAAAAAGCTTACAATACTTTATTATATTATCAACGCCCAAACCAACAAAATCATTAAAACCACCTCCTATGTAGTAAAAAAAAGTATTAACTGATTCAGCAATAGCTTTTCTAACATTTGTCGTGCCATGACCGCCAACTTTCCAATCAGGAAAAAACCACTCACTTATTCTTAATCCACCATTACTTAAAAAACTAGTATTTTCATTAATTATTTTTTCTTCCAAAGCAGCGACAGCCATAATTGGTTTAAATGTTGATCCAGGAGGAAATTCACCACTTATACAACGATTAAATAAAGGATTATCTGGATTATTAATTAATTTTTGATATTCTTTTTGACTAATGCCTTTTGCAAAAGAATTGTTATTATATGAAGGCATACTTACCATAGCCAAAATTTCTCCATTATTTGGATTTAAAACAATAGCGCAAGCTTTTTTAACTTTTAATTTCTCTAACTCACTATTCATTGTTTCTTCTAGTTTTTTCTGTAAATTTATATCCAATGATAAAACCAAATTACGACCATCTTCGCCAATAATCTGATTAATTATTTTTTTCTCTTTGCCTAAAGCATCAACTTCAACTTGTTTTTTACCTGCGGTTCCTTTTAACTCATTTTCAAAAAAATTTTCCAACCCAGTTTTACCAATATAATCAATCGGCGAATAATTGCTGTCTATTTTAGTTAACTCTTTTTCACTAATTTTACTAATATACCCCAAAATATGCGACAAACTTAAACTAAATAAATTATATTCTCGTCTAGTTTTATTAGATAAATAAACACCATGCATTTTATCAGACTCTAAATATAATAACATTGCTTTTTCATATTCAATGTTATCAATAATAAACAATGGCTGATAAGATTCTAACGACCTATATTTTATTTTACCTAAAATGGTTTTAATGTCAGTAGGACTTAAAACTACTAAAATTTGACTAATCCGTTCAATAATTTTTTCTTTTTCTTTTTCGTCTTTAGGTAAATCAGCTGGAATAAAATAAAGCAAAAAATTAGCAACATTTCTTACCATTGGTTGCTTATTTCTGTCATAGATTATTCCCCTTTTTGGTTCAATGCGTTCGATTCTAATACGATTGCCTTCTGCCAAATCATGATAATATTCTCCCTTTACTATCTGCAACCAACCTACACGAAATAAAATTATTAACAAAAAAAACAATAAAATTAAATTTATTTTAATCAAATTGGAAAAATTAAAACTCCTACCGATAGTCTCTTTTTCTGAACCAACTGACAAAAAAACCTGTTGAGTCCAATCCAAACGATGGCAATCCTTTAAACGTCCGTATTTATTTTTACCTTCTTTTATAACAAAAGGATCTATTTTTTTTGTTGTTCTTTTTTTAAATCCCATTTAATTGTTTAGGTCTGTTGCCGAATACAAAATACGGCATCCCCGCTTTCAAAAAAATTTTTATTAATAAATATTCGGCGACAGACTTTATTTAACATACTTTAACAAAAAAGTTGGACTAAATTTTTTACTAAAAAAATTAATAAAATAAAAAAGTATTACGACTGCTAATAAATTTAAAATTAACTGCAATATTTTATCTGACCAAAAGCTCCAATTAATTATTAACAAATTTTCTTTATTAAATAAATCAAATAAATAATTAAAACTGTTTAAGAAAAACTCATAAATTATCGTAGCTAATCCAGTTAAAGCTAAAAAGGAATAAAGCGAACGGTTTGTGAAAAAATTTGCTAATAATAAATTACTAAAAATTATTGTTAAAAATAAACTTATTAAATGCATACCAAATGGAACAAACAAAAAAATACTCAACAACCAACCCAAACCGATTGTCCAAGTAAGCGCATAATCTAAATTTACTAAGCTTAAAATAAAAATCAAAACAACCAAAATTAAATTTAAATTATCCAATCCAGCTGGCAAGCTATTAATAAAAGATATTTGAAAAATAACTAAAGCAACAATCAAAACAATGTTATAAATTATTTTTTTAAACATATTATTAAGGGTCTGTCGCCGAATACTCTTTCGAGTAGAAAATTTCAAATTTTTAGGA
>JBBTVV010000047.1:0-1020 GCA_038063135.1 Patescibacteria group bacterium | reverse complement strand
AGTAGAAAATTTCAAATTTTTAGGAAATTTTTTCAAAAAGTTTTGAGGGAATATGATTATATTAGCGAAAAAATTTTTAACAAAATTTACAAAAATTTGGAATTTTATACCGAATACGGTATTTGGCGACAGACCCATTAGACAGCTTTTAAGGAGTTTGCTTTAATACAGCTGAACTTATTTGATATATCACAAAATAACTAATAGCATAGGCTGCTAAAACTACGATTAAGCCAATAATTGCGGCTGTAATTGTGCTTTTAGATTTTGTAATTTTGTCCTCTTCTCCTGCTGCAGTCATCCAATTAAATCCAGCATAAATTATTAAAACTAAAAAGATTACGCCTAAAAGAGATAAAACAACATCAATAATAGTAGAAATGACAGCAAGAAGCGAAACAGTAGAGGTTGTTTTATATCCAGCATTAGAAGCTACAGAATCAGTTGGATCAGTATTTCCATCTGCATTAAACTTAAAAGCATCTTTTAAATTTAATGCGCTAGCTGTTTCTATGTATGCAAATGGTGCTATAAATACCACATTAAATAAAATTATTAAACTTATAATAACTTTATAGAAATTTATATATTTTAATATATTCATATAAAACTAAATTTTTGAATTTATTTGCCCAACAAATACTGTAATAGCATATGCGACTAGAACAATTATCAATCCAATAATAGAATCTGCTATTATTTTTCTTGCTTTTTCTGATTCCTGTTCATTCCCACGCGCCAACATCCAAGTAAAACCACCATAAATCGTTAAGATTAAAAAAACTACACCCAAAAGCGACAAAACTCCGCCAATCATTTTACCAATTGCGCCAGGCAAATTATCAAGAGTCCAGATTGATGAAGAGTTATCGCCAATATGCCCAGTTTCTCCTGCTGTTTTATCTAAGCCTTCACTAAAAGGAGAAGGAGAAGCTGTAACTAAAAAAGGACTAACAATTAATAAGATCGTACAACAAATACCAATCAATAACTTTTTTATATACATAATTAGACTACTAG
>JBBTVV010000046.1:0-1116 GCA_038063135.1 Patescibacteria group bacterium | reverse complement strand
CCAAATTTTTGTAAATTTTGTTAAAAACTTTTTCGCTAATATAATCATATTCCCTTAAAACTTTTTAAAAAAATTTCCTAAAAATTTGAAAGTTTCTACTCGAAAGAGTATTCAGCGACAGACCCCTAATGTTCTTCCGCGCTAGTCATCATTGTTAAATAAGTTAAAATTAACATAGCAAAAATTAAAGCCTGAACTAATCCTACCAAAATTTCTAAAAACATAAAAGGAACTGGTAAACCAATCGCTAAAATAGCAACCATAGACGCAACCAATACTTCGCCAGCGAAAATATTACCAAAAAGACGAAAAGACAAACTAGCTACCTTCGCTAATTCCCCAATTATTTCCAATAAACCAACAAATAC
Source organism: Patescibacteria group bacterium (assembly GCA_038063135.1). Lineage (GTDB taxonomy): Bacteria > Patescibacteriota > Patescibacteriia > Patescibacteriales > GWC2-42-12 > JAHITL01. The sequence goes on along the minus strand of JBBTVV010000046.1, from coordinate 748 downwards.
TTTAATCGGATTAACTATTAAAACAGTTGGATCTTTAGCTATTTTTTTAGGAATTTCTAAAAGCGCTTTAATATTAATAAATTTATTTAAATATTGCCAAACACCAATAGTTATAATACCAAAAATATGACTAATAACAACTCCGATAAGCGCTAAAGCAAAAGTAGTATTTAAGTCAGCCATTCCTGATCGAAAAAATGGAATAAAAACTTTTTCATTATGCTCTAAAACTACTTGACCAATTGAACCGACTCCAGGCAAAAGCCCTAGCCAATTATTAAGCAAAATAAAAACAAAAAAACTCAGAACTATTGGAAAAAATTTTAAAGTTTTTTCTCTAGTCCCTGTGACAGAATCAAAAACATCCAAAAGTAATTCAATAACCATTTCAACACCATTTTGAAATTTTCCTGGGATCAATTTTATTTTTGATTTTAAAAATATTCCAAATACTACAACCAAAAAAATTACCAACCATACATTAAGTAAAGAATTAGTTAAAGGAAAATTTCCAATTTTAAAAATCGGTTCAGGAAATAATGTATGATTATGTTGTATTTCTGTATTTACTTCTGTATTTGAAACTGTTTTTTCCATAAGGTTTAACTATTAGGGGTCTGTCGCCAAATACTCTTTCGAGTAGAAAATTTCAAATTTTTAGGAAATTTTTTTAAAAAGTTTTGAGGGAATATAGTTATATTAGTGAAAAAGTTTTTAACAAAATTTACAAAAATTTGGAATTTTATAC
>JBBTVV010000045.1:0-4831 GCA_038063135.1 Patescibacteria group bacterium | reverse complement strand
AAAAAAGTTAAAGAATGGCAAGAAAAAAAAATGAAAATCAAAAAATAAAAAAGCACCTATTCTATATTTTAATAAAATAGGCGCCTTAATCAACTCAAGTTATACTGAATATGATCCTAAAATTTTTGCACCACCTTTCTTTTTTAGTAAAGCTAACGCATCTCTTATACTCTCTTGATGTTGATGTCCTTCAATATCAACAAAAAAATGATATGAACCCAGCTCTTTTTTCGTAGGTCGCGATTCCAACTTTAGTATATTAACATCATAAACATCAAAAATTTCCAATACCTTTAATAGACTTCCTGGTTTATTCTTAACTGAAAAAACCAAGGAAGTTTTATCTCTTTCTGTAATAGGGGTCTGCTCATGCCCTAATACAATAAATCTAGTTTGATTATTGGGGAAGTCATTTATACTTTTTCTCAATACCTTTAATCCGAAAATATTTGCTGCTTCCAAAGAAGCTATCGCAATATTTTCTGAAATATTCTCTTCTTTTATTTTTTTTGCTGCACCAGAAGTGCTTTTGACTTCTATAAGAGTAGCTTGAGGGCAACTTTTTTGAATCCATCCTCTGGTCTGAGCAAAGGCCTGAGGATGGGAATAGATAGTCTTAATATCTAATAAATCTATTTTTTTAATAGCAAGCAAGTTCTGTCTAATATTAAGAACTACCTCTCCTATGATGTTCCCTTCTAATTCTATTAGTCTATCTATAGTATTAGTTACAGACCCTTCAACAGAATTTTCAATAGGCACAATTCCTATTTTTAAAATTCCATTTTTTTCAGAAGAATGAAACTCATCAAAGACATCATCTATTGCGTCTCTATACTGAACCTCCGCTTCACATTCTTTTTTCTTGACCCATTGTTTTGCAGCCATATCAGAGAAGCTGCCTTTTGGGCCTAAACATAATAATTTTATCATCGTTTCCCCCCTTTTTCTGTTTTATAACTTCTTGTACAATTTTTTTGCCATTCTTTACAAAAAATTTTTAGATTATTATAAATTTTCAGAAACTTTTTATTCTACTTCTGCTATAAATAGAGAAGTAGTAGATTATTTTGAAAATCCTTATTAAGGGTCTGTCGCCGAATACCGTATTTGGTATAAAACTTCAAAACAATCTATTATTTTTAAAGAACAAATAAATAAATAAAAAGCCGATCTTTGAGATCGGGTGTTTGTTTATTTTTGCCTATACTTTTATTTATGCATCAAACAACACTCGATCTTATAAATCGGCTAAAATAGAAAAAATAAAAGTTGTTGTTTTGTCTAATTTGCATATTCTATATATTACACTATTAAAAAAATATGTCAAGCAATTATGTTGAATCTTGATCGAAGTCTTGCGCAATAATTAAAAAATATCTTGATAATGTTTTATTTTTGCTGTTTTTTTATCTCTATTAATATCAACTGAAATTAAATCTGCTCTAATATTGTTAGCATCAATCTTTTGACTACTAACGTATAATGTTATGGCCTTTTTAAAATTACTTGTCTTTTTGTAAGTCATAGCCTCGTCCGCTTCACCAAAAACTAAAGATGTTCGTGTTTTTACTTCAACAAAAACCAATAAATCCTGATATTTAGCAATAATATCTATTTCTTGAAAACTAATTTTTAAATTAGATTCAACCAAAGAATAACCATGTTTAATAAGATAATTCTTAGCTAATGTTTCACCAAATTTACCGATAGCCTGATTATGCTCCATAAATTTTTAAAAGACAAGTCTTAATGGGTCTGTCGCCGAATACCGTATTCGGCGACAGACCCATAATTATGGAATGTATTTATTGAATTCTCTTTCTTTTTCTAATTGTTGTCTTTTTTTAGGAATTTTCATTGCGTTTTTTATTATACAAAATAACCAAACAACCAAAACAACAAACCACAACAAATACCAAAAACGCGCTGTTAAAAAAGGCACCATTTCATAATTAAGAAACATTAATATTAATCCAATAACACAATTAATAAAACTAAAATAATATAACTGATCCCACATTTTAGAATACAATCCTTTCTTTTTTAATATTTTCATGTATCCAAAAATAATAGTAAAAAGAATCAAAACAATAATCATTGCTAAAAAGATTTTTTGCGCTAAAGGTGTTAAAACATCAGGTCTTAAATTAAACCAAAATTTTAAAGTTAATAGATTTCTCATAAATAATCCTTAAAAATTAATAAATATGCTATTTAACAAAAATTAATCCATAATGATATGGTCCTGCATCAAATTCATCTTCTAACTGCATTCCAAATCTATTTGCAGTTACCACCATCAATTCCTTGTTAACTCTTTCTTCAGCTGGTGGACCAAACGGAATTGCCACATTTTTCCACTCAACAATTACCAATCTGCCTCCTTGCTTAATCAGTCTTATTGCTTCACGAATTATTTCAACGCGCTTATGAGATTGATACAAAGTGTTGATTAGAAAAGAAATATCTATACTAACTGATTCAATTTTAGTAGCGCCAAAAACTTCTAGATTACTCCAAACTGTTTTAACATTATCATAATTTTCTATTCTAGCGCGTTTGCCAATAGTTTCTAAAACTGTTTTTAAAATATCAACAGCATAAATAATTCCTTTTTTGCCAACAATTTTCGCAACAGGAAAAATAAAATGCCCAGAAGTTCCGCAACCTAAATCAGCTACCTTCATTTTTTCAGACACATGCGCTTTAGTCAAAATTAAAGCCGTATCAATTAACGCATTTCCCCCTGTTAACATAGTCATATCTTTTTAATAAAATATATAATACAAACATTCTACATTTTAATCATATTATAATTTATTTAAACTTAATTAGCAAACAAAACATTATTTGTGTCTGTCGTCGAATACTCTTTTGAGTAGAAAATTCCAAATTTTTAGGAAATTTTTTTAAAAAGTTTTGAGGGAATATAGTTATATTAGTGAAAAAGTTTTTGACAAAATTTACAAAAATTTGGAATTTTGTACCGAATACGGTATCCGGCAACAGACCCTATCTTGGCAAAACTTTAGCAAAACTTAAACGATGAATTGGGCAATGTCCATACTGTTTTAATCGTTCTATATGCAATTTTGTGCCATAACCTTTGTGTTGATCAAAGCCATATTGAGGATATTGATTATGAAACTCCATCATTAAACGATCTCGTTCTACTTTAGCAATAATAGAGGCGGCCGCAATAGTTAAAATTTTTTCATCACCCTTAACAATTGCCTCTTGTCGCAAAGATAAATTTGGAATTTTAAAACCACCATCCAAAATTATAAAATCAGGTTTTTGTTTAATAGCTCCTAGAGCCTTTTTCATTGCTAAAAAAGTAGCTTGCAAAATATTTATTCTATCAATTGTTTGATTGTCACAAATACCAATACCAACTCCAAGAAAAGAACGTTTAATAAGGGGAAAAAGCGCTTCTCTTTTTTTTGAAGATATTTTTTTTGAATCATTAATTTGTTTTAATTCTTCACTTATCTCTTGATTAATATTAAAAACAACACAAGCAGCAACGACAGGGCCAGCCAAAGGACCACGCCCAGCCTCATCTAAAGCAGCTATTATTTTATAACCCTTATTAAAAAAATCTTTTTCTTCAGTAAAATCCAATATAAAATTAGTTTTTAATTTCTTAATGGGTCTGTCGCCGAATACTCTTTCGAGTAGGAAATTTCAAATTTTTAGGAAATTTTTTTAAAAAGTTTTAAGGGAATATGGTTATATTAGCGAAAAAGTTTTTAACAAAATTTACAAAAATTTGGAATTTTATACCGAATACGGTATTCGGCGACAGACCCTTAATTACTTTTTCCCTTGTAAATATCTATAAGCGGACAAAGCGGCAATCGCTCCTTGACCGCAAGCAATAATAATTTGATTAAAACTTATCTGAGTAACGTCCCCAGCAGCAAAAACACCAACTTGGCTTGTTTGGCAATTAAGATCAATAATAACTTTTTTATTAACATCAAGCTCAACTAAATCAGACACTATGTTAGTATAAGCCTCTCTCCCTATTTCTATAAATACTCCATCAAGATTTATTTCCCTAATTTTATTAGTTTTATTGTTAATAATTTTAATTTTTTCCAACTTACTTTGACCAATTATTTCTTGAACATTGCTATCAAAAATAATTTCAATATTATCTCTTTGTTGAACTTTCGTTGCTAAAGTCTCAAATCCCCTAAACCGACTTGTGCGATGAATTAAAAAAACTTGACGAGCAATTTTAGACAAAACTTCAGCAGCGTCCAACGCAGCATTTCCACCACCAATTACTGCAACTACTTTATTTTTGAATAACGGACCATCACAATTAGCGCAATAACTAACTCCTTTGCCAGACAAATCTTTTTCTCCTTGAACATTTAACCAACGTGGAGACAAACCCATTGCCAAAACAACTGTTTTGCACTGATATTGTTTTTTGTTTGTAATAATTAAAAAATTATCATCTTTTTTTATAATCTCTTCAACTTCTTCTGTTTTAATTTCAACGCCCAAAGATTTTACTTGTTCTTCCATCTTTTGAATCAACTCAAAACTATCAATTGTCTTAAATCCTGGGTAATTTTCAATAGTTGAAGCCATAGCTATTTGCCCACCGGCTTGCCTGCCAATAATTAAAGTTTTCATTTTTCGTCTTACAGCATAAATTCCTGCAGTCATACCTGCCGCACCTGAACCAATAATAATTATGTCGTACATAGAAGTTAGTTTATTAATTTATTAGTTTATTTTCTCATTCTTTTTTTTCAAAATTTTAAAAAATTATTCCGGGTTTGTCGCCGAATACTCTTTCGAGTAGAAA
>JBBTVV010000044.1:0-1645 GCA_038063135.1 Patescibacteria group bacterium | reverse complement strand
CGGCGACAGACCCTTAATATTTGTTTACTCCACTTTTCTTCTTTTTAAAACAGCAAATGGGGTTTTAAATAAAATTGCAATATCAAATAACAAAGACCAATTTTCAATATAATAACTATCTAATTTGATTTCATCTTCAAAACTTAAATCACTACGACCAGAAATCTGCGCCAATCCTGTAATACCAGGCTTAATTGATAAAACTTTTTTATGATGTCTTTCATATTTAGCAACTTCTCTAGGTTGATGCGGTCTAGGACCGACTAAACTCATATTGCCAATTAAAACATTAAAAAATTGTGGCAGCTCATCAATGCTCCAACGTCTAATAAACTTACCCATCCCTGTTAAACGTGGGTCATCAACAATTTTGTAAAGAGGTCCTTCTTTAACGCTTTTTTCAAGAATTAATTGTTTTTCATATTTTAAAGCCTCTTCAATATCACTATACTCACTACCAACACAATGACAAACAAGCATTGATCTAAATTTAAATAATTTAAAACAACCGTTTTTACTAACTCTTTCATTTTTATAAAAAATAGGTCCCTTAGAATCTAATTTAATTAATAATGCAATAATAATTAATATCGGAGAGAAAATAATAATAAAAAATAAAGAAAAAATCACATCAAAAATCCTTTTATAAATTATCCCCCAACCTTCCAGTGGAGTTTCCATTACTTCTACAACTGGAATTCCTGCAATTTCTGTAACATCAGTTTTTAAAACTCTTGTACCCAATAAATCAGCGGCATATTTAAAAGTCAAAAAATGCTCATCAGTAAAATCATACAACCGCAATACTTCAGCTTTACTTAAATTAGGATCAGCTTGTAATACTTCATCAACTTCTTTAGTTTTAATAAAATCCGCTAATTCCTGCGAGGATTCCAAACTAAAATCACGAAAACGTTTAATAACTTCGTAACCAGAATTACTCTGACTAGCAAATTCACGAATTAGAATATCAGTAGTTTTACTATTTCCTACAATAACAACTCTGTGTACACCAATGCCAAATTTAAACAGTTTTCTTTGAATAAATCTTACAATAATACGCGCTAAACTAATATAAATTATAGCTAATAACCAACCAGCCAAAACTATAAAACGCGAAGAAAATAATTCACGAAAGAAAAAAATTAAAATAACAATCAAAACCAACCCAGTGGAACAAGCAAGAATAACACGATAAATTTCTTTAGCCATGTGTCTAGCATTTCTAATGCCATAAAGTCCAGCTAAAGCAAAAATAATTATCCAAGACACGTCTATCAATAATACTATTCGCAAATATTCGCTAAATGGTAAATTAAAAATAACAGGTCTTATATCTCTAGCTAATTGAGTAAAACGAAAACTATAAGCAGAAACAGCTGCCAAAATAATCATTAAAAAATCTAACGGGACTAAAAGAAAAGAAAAATATAATTCACTTCGTTTCATAAAAATTGGGTTTAACGGGTCTGTCGCCAAATATCGTATTCGGTATAAAATTCCAAATTTTTGTAAATTTTGTTAAAAACTTTTTTGCTAATATAACCATATTCTCTCAAAACTTTTTAAAAAAATTTCCTAAAAATTTGGAATTTTCTACTCGAAAGAGTATTCGGCGACAGACCCTTAACTAAATTGTATTTAT
>JBBTVV010000043.1:0-1432 GCA_038063135.1 Patescibacteria group bacterium | reverse complement strand
TCTTTTATAATTTTAATAAGGAGGTGTCGAAACTTCAGATGATGCCGATACGTTAGGCGAAATTTAAATTGTTATTTATTTCAAATCTAAACTAAAGTAATAACTTCTATGAAACAAGCAAGAGCTGTGTCTGTAATTCTCCTTTATGATGATAATAAAAGAATATTGTTGCAACATCGTGATGAAAATATAATTATTCTTCCTGGCCATTGGTCATTTTTTGGCGGTGCCATTGATAATGGCGAATCACATGAAAATGCTGTCAAAAGAGAAATAAAAGAAGAGCTAGAATATGATTTAACCGATCCAAAATTGATTATGACACAAAAATTCAACACGGAAATTTATGATATTACAAGATATGTTTATGTTGAAAAATATAATCCCAGGCACCAGCTTGTTTTGCGCGAAGGCCAGTCTATGGACTGGTACAATTTTTCTGATGTTGCTAAATTAAAGGTAGATAAGTTTGACATAGAAGTTATTAAAATTGCAGAGGAAAAGATTTGAAATAAATAACAATTCAAACTCAAGTCCTACGGGTCGCCTAACAACGCATATCTGGCTACGGAAAATTGGCGTTAATTAAATCCTTAAGGAGTTGTCAATTTTCCTCTGCCCAAATTTTCATCCCTTAGTAAGATGATGGTTTAGGCGAAGATAATTAAACAAAGCATTGTCTGAATTTAAAAATTTATCCTGATATGTCGGGATGAAAACTTCAGATACACGCGGACGTTGTACGAAATAAATTTTTTATCTTAAATTATTTTTCAAGTTTAGTTATTTAAAAACGAAGAAAATTTGATTTTTTTAAATGCAAATACAGGGGGGGGGTATATGGTATTTTTTCTGCTTCTTAGGTCGCAGAAAAAACGATTTATTTATTAACAAAATTTTGCTATAATTAAAACAGCTTTAATATAACTTAAATTACTATGAAAAATGAAGTAAAAGAAATTGAAAATGATTTGGAATTTATAAAAAATATCTATATAAAACTCTTAACGATACTACCGAGCTTTGATATCACAGATAGCAAAATTTTGCCTTACGGATTAAAAGCACACACTAGATCTGTAAGTTGGCTAGTAGAACAGGTCATCACCCAACAGACAAAATACAACGCCAAAAAACTTGGCCTTGATGATGTAAATTTTGATTTTCCCGATACTTCATTGCACGACTGTGAATTAATCCATAAAGGGAAAAGTTATTTTGTAAATGTTAAAATTCATAATATTGAAGGTAAAGAAAATAAAAATGATATTTCAGCTGTAGAAAAACTTTATTTTCAATATAGTGTTAATAAAAATTACACACTGACATATGCCTGTTTCGGCATTAAATTTGAAAATATAAAAATAAGTTTTGTCAAAGATTATTTAGAGATTTTTTCACCGCAATTTATGCCAATTTATGTAAACCCAAG
>JBBTVV010000042.1:0-2509 GCA_038063135.1 Patescibacteria group bacterium | reverse complement strand
TTGGAATTTTATACCGAATACGGTATTCGGCGACAGACCCTTAATATAAAAATTAAAACAACATGTGGATTTTTGTTACTATTGGCGCTTATTTTATAAATGCTGGAGTGTATGTAGCTGATAAATTTTTGTTATCCAAAAAAATTCACTCCTCCATTGCTTATGCTTTTTATGTAAGTATATGGAGTATTTTTAATATTTTTTTATTATTTTTATCGCCTTGGATGCCGAATCTAAGAGAAATGACATTAGATTTATTGGCAGGATTTTTATTTTTAGTAACGTTAGTATTTTGGTATAAAGCGCTACATCAAAGCGAAGCTTCGCGCGTTGTACCAATAGTAGGCGCATTAGTGCCTATTTTTAGCTTTGTTTTTTCTTTTGTTTTTTTAAACGAGGAATTAAATCAGAAACAATTTATTGCTTTTGTTATTTTAATCTGTGGCGGAATATTAATTTCGATTAAACAAACAAAATTATATAGTTATCATCAAATCTCTTCTAAAATCAAAAAAATTTGGGGCGAACTTTTAGGCAATATTCACGCTAGTTACCAACCGACTAGCAGACTTTTAATTAATTCCGTTTTTTCAGCAATATTTTTTGCAGCCTACTATGTTCTGATGAAATACATTTATTCATGCCAACCATTTATCGGCAGTTTTGTTTGGTCAAGATTCGGATCATTTATTGGCGCTTTATTTATACTTCTTATTCCTGACTGGAGATATTTAATAGTAAGTCAACAAAAAGGCGCTAAAACTTCAAAAAATATATTTTTCTTTTTAACTATAAGATTATTAGCTGCTGGCGCTTTTATCGCAATTAATTGGGCAATAAGTTTGGGAACAGTGTCTATTGTTAATGCTTTACAAGGCGTACAATATTTATTTTTATTTCTAATAATTTTAATAATTTCAGTTAAATTCCCAAAGATTTTAAATGAACGATTAGGCGGAGGGGTGCTTATTCAAAAATTAATTGGCACAATGATGATTTGTCTAGGGTTATATCTTTTTATTTCTTAGCTTCTTAAATGCTTATTTTATTTTTTACAATCTTTTTTTTAATTTTATCTTGGCGTAGATTAGATCTAGCTGTGATGTTTTTAATTATTGCTCTACCTTCTTATCTAATTAGATTTAATGTTTTTGGTATCCCAACAACTTTATTGGAGATTATGATTTTATCAGCTTTTTTTACATGGTTTATTAAAAATTTTAATCTTGTTAAAAATAATTTTTTAAATAATTTTAAAAAACAAAATAATAAAATAAAAATCAAATATCCGTTTGACTGGGAAATTATTTTATTATTATTAATTTCATTTATATCCGTTAGTGTAGCTTATTATAGCTCAAGCTCTTTAGGCGCTTGGAAAGCTTATTTTTTTGAACCAATATTATTTTTTATTTTAATTTTACATATTTTTAATAATAAAAATGGGAAAGAAAAAATTTTATTATCATTAGTTACTTCTACTTTATTAATATCTTTAGTCGCTATATTCCAAAAAATTACTGGTCTTTTAATTTTTAATGAATTTTGGGCTACTCCAGAAACGCGACGAATAGTTTCTTTTTTTGGATATCCTAATGCGGTCGGACTGTATTTAGGTCCATTAGTATTAGTTATAATAGGATGGCTAAGTGATGTTGTAAAAAATTTTCAATTTTCAATTTCTAATTTTCAAACAATTTCCAATTCTAAAATTTTCAAACAATTTTTTAAAATACTTTTTATTGGAACAACAATTATTTTATCTGTCCTAGCTATTTATTTTGCTAGAAGTGAAGGCGCAATACTAGGCATAGTTGTTGGATTAGTTTTTTTTGGATTACTAGCTAATAAAAAAATAATTACTTTTTTATTGATTATACTTTTTAGTTGTGGTATTTATATTTATTCGCCAGCTAGAAATTTATTTATTAACAAAATCACTTTATCTGATTTATCTGGACAAATTAGACAACAGCAATGGAAAGAAACTTCAAAGATGTTAAAAGACAACAGAATAATTAGCGGAGCAGGCCTAGCTAATTATAAAAAAACTATTCTACCATATCATCAAGAAGGAATTTTTTTTAATAGCGACAATGATCCTGATTTTCATCACAAAACAGTTTTTAATGAAGCTTATAAAAAAAGTCACTGGCAACCAACAGAAATTTATTTATACCCTCATAATATATTTCTTAATTTTTGGAGTGAATTGGGATTGACTGGATTATTATTATTTATTTGGATTATTGGAAAATACTTTTATTTAGGAATCAGAAATCAGAAATCAGAAATCAGAAATAAATATTTAAACATTGGATTAATTTGCGCAATGATCGTAATTGTTATTCATGGATTAGTTGATGTGCCATATTTTAAAAATGATTTAGCAATTTTATTTTGGTTATTAATTGCAATGATAAGTTTAATGGGTCTGTCGCCGAATACTCTTTCGAGTAGAAAATTTTAAATTTTTAGGAAATTTTTTCAAAAAGTTTTGATGGAATAT
>JBBTVV010000041.1:0-4631 GCA_038063135.1 Patescibacteria group bacterium | reverse complement strand
AAGTTTTTGACAAAATTTACAAAAATTTGGAATTTTATACCGAATACGGTATTCGACGACAAATCCATGTAAGAATTTCAGATAATCATTAAGCTTAATTTAATACAAAAAAACGTAGGTATGCCGAAACGTTAGATAAATAAAATTAAAATGTTATGGAATTTAATGAGTTACAACAAAAAATTGTAAGCTCGGTATACGGAGCTTATTTAATTTCAGCACCAGTAGGCACTGGTAAAACAACTACTCTGGCTCAACGGGTAGTTTCTGCTATTAGTGCAGGAATTAAGCCTGAAGAAATTCTTTGTCTTACTTTTACTAACAGAGCAGCAGAAGAAATGTTTCAAAAAATAAAAAAGATAGTTAATAAAAAAGAAATTTCAGATAATTTGACTGTTAAGACATTTCACGGTTTTTGCGCATATTTTATTAAAGCTGAAGCTAAAAAAATTGGCATTCCAATTGATTTTATTATTTTTGATGAATCTGATCAAATTGAAACTTTAAAAAATATTCTTGAGGATTATCCAGAAGTTGCAAGAGCCTACAATGCTAATAATATTTATAAACTTATTGATAAATTATATAAATATAGATTAAATCAAGTTGAACGAGAAATCGGCCTTGTGATAGAGCCTATTATTTTAGAAAAAACTTTAATCCAAATTAATAATCGCTATATTTCATCTTTATATGAACAAAATGCTTTTGATTTTAATGAATTAGTTATCACTACATTAAAGGCTTTATATTTAGACAAAAAAATAAAAAATAAATGGGCAAAACGATATAAATTTATTCAGCTAGACGAATTTCAAGATACGCACATATCAGAATATTTAGTAATTAAAGAATTGGCAAAAATTCATAAGAACATTGCTTTTATTGGCGATCTTGATCAAACTATTTACGGTTGGAGGGGATCAGAGCCATATAAAATTATTGAAATTTTTTTAAAACATTTCGCTCCAGTTCAAGAATTGCATTTGGAAATAAATTATCGTTTTAACGCAAACATACTTGGCGCTGTAAAATCATTTTTAACAAGTTTGCGACAATCAGCAACAAAAAAAATAATTTCAACAAATTCTGAAATAACGGAAAATAAATGTATACAATTATTTGGTGGGTATAATTTAAATGAAGAAGTTGATTGGATTGTTGATAATATAAAAAATATTCAAAGATCTGAGCCAAAAGCTAAAATTGCTGTACTTACTCGCGCTAATTATTTAATTAATGATATATCAGAAATTTTTGAAACCAAAGACATAGCGCATATTACTGTAGATAAATTTGATTTTTTTAAAAGACAAGAAGTTAAAGATATTTACGCATATCTAAAAATTATTTTTAATAAATTTGATATAGAAAGCGCGTATCGTTTAATATTACGTCCGTCGCGTAATATAGGAATAGCAACATTAAAAACTATTAGGGAAAGGGGGAATTTAATTGGTTTGAGAATTTCTGATTTTTTAAATTTTAGAAGTTATCGTTTTGAAGAACCCTTTAGTGATCTTATTAGTAAACATAATAATGGCAGAATAATTGTGCTTGATACTGAAACTACCGGAACTAATGTTCTTAAGGATGATATTATTCAAATATACGCCATTGAAGTTATAAATGGTCAGATCGGAAAAGATTTTTGTTATTATTTAAAAAATATTATTCCTGTAGGCATTTCCGAGGAAGTTCATGGTTTAACAGATGAATTTTTAAAACATGAAGGTAAAGATCCAGCAAAAATTTTATCTAAACTTAAACAATTTATTGGAAATGATATAGTTGTTGGACATAATGTTATATTTGATATTTCAATGATTATTGAAAATGCCAAACGTCATAGTATTGAATTTGGTTTTCAAAAATATTATGATACGTTGGATCTATCAAAACGATTTATAATTTCGGAAAATTATAAATTAAATACATTGGCAGCAATGCTTAATTTAGCAACAGCTACGCATGATGCTCAAGATGATGTTAAAGCAACTGTCGGATTGTTGCAGGTATTAGTAGAACGTCTCAAGGAACATCAAAATGACAGAATTGCGCTTTTTAAAGAATTTTCAAAAAAATTTATTCAGTTAAGTAATTCAATTAATTCTTGGGAAAATTTTGCAAAAGAAAAGCGCCCAGAAGAAGCATTAAACTATATTTGGGAAGATTCTGGTCTTAAAGGTTATTATGAAAATGATAAAAATAAAGAAAAAAGATTTAAGTCAATTGAAATGCTTATTAATCTTTTTAAAGAAAAAGATAATGAAGAACGTCCAGCTGATATTGTTATGAGAGAATTAATTCATTACGCCTCGTTAGTAAGAGATATTAATTTTCTTGGATTAGATCAGGGTAAAATCCCAATTGTTACAGTGCATCAAGTTAAAGGTTTAGAATTTGATTATGTTTTTATAGTAGGAATGAATGAATTTAAATTTCCTATTAAATCCTCTGACCAAGAAGAAGAAAAACGTTTATTCTATGTTGCAATGACCCGCGCTTGTAAAAAAATATTTATTTCTTATAGTAATTTTGATATATATAATAGACCGATGAACCGTAGCTCATTTATTAGTTATATTGATCAAAAATATATCGAGGGGCGTAATAGTTAAATCCTAAAATTGATAAAAATTAGCAAATATATTATATTTATATATAGGGTCTGTCGCCAAATACCGTATTCGGTATAAAATTCCAAATTTTTTACTCGAAAGAGTATTTAGCGACAGCCCCATATAATTTAAATTTATGATTAAATCTGAAATTAGAAAAGATTATTTATTAGATAAATACGCTATTATCACGCCTGGGCGCGCTAGTAGACCACGTGATATTAAAGAACAAACGATTATATCTCGAACGGGCAAATGTCCTTTTTGTTTGGAAAATATTAAGCCAGAAAAAATTATTGATAGTGTAAAAATAGCTGACGGCTCTTCAATAATAAGTCTTGGCAATCTTTTTCCAGCTGTAAGTCTTGATAATCCAATGGCTTATGGAGAACAGGAAGTAATAATAGAAACTCCAGATCATAATAAAGAACTCTGTGATTTATCAGTAGAACATATTGAACAGCTTTTACGTTTTTATGCTCGTCGAACAGCTATACTTAGTCAAAATAAAAAAATAGATTATATCCTTTGTTTTAAAAATCAAGGATCAAAAGCAGGGGCTTCTATTGTCCACGCGCATTCACAAATTTTAGCTACGGCAATTCTTCCTTCGGAAATAAAAGAGGAGTTGCGATTAGCTAGAAATTATGAAAAAAAATATTGCCGTTGCCCTTATTGCGATATTATTAAAAAAGAAAAAGTAAGTGAGAGAAGAGTCTTTGAGGATAAAAATATTGTTGCTTTTACGCCTTATGCTAGTCAATATCATTATGAAGTTTGGATTTTTACCAAACGTCATTTAGATAATATTACTAGTTTAAATAATCATGAATTTACTTCATTAGCAGAAGCTATTAAAAAAATCTTAATTAAATTACATAATTTAGACTTATCGTTTAATTTTTTCTTACATCAAGCAATCTCAATTAAAGGTCAACATTTTTATTTAAAAATTCAACCTCGTGATAGTATTTGGGCTGGAGCAGAACTAGGCTCAGGTTTAGTTATTAATTCAGTGGCCCCAGAATTAGCTGCTGAATATTATCGTGAATAATTTTTTTTAGTTTTGGAAATTTGTGTTTAAAAGAATATTCAGCAATAGATTTATTATAAAATGTTTGCATTAAAAAAAGACTAAGATTAGCTAATTGTTTTTTTAATTTTAAAACATTAAATAAATCATTGACAATAAATAGAAATTCATTTAATATTGAGAGTACGATAATTCTTTAGTTTTTTTAAAACAAAAAATTATAGGATAAAAAAATTTTACAATTTTAAAATAGTTAAAAGAAGAGGCAGCGATATTAAGCGATCTTAGTATCTCTGTTTTTTCTTTCATTTTGGGTTTATCGACGAATACCGTATTCGGTATAAAATTTGAAATTTTATACTCGAAAGAGTATTCGGCAACAGACCCATTAGAAATATTTGCTCATTAACAATTAAATATTTAATTATAAGCAACCAATTTCAATACTAATAGGCGCTGATTCGTCTCGCATCTGCGAGACAAAATCTAAAAGAATAAAATTTTTTAGATAACAACTTGAAAATTTTTAGCTTAGTGCTAAAAATTTTCCTTGGAGAGACCAAGTGAAAAATTTTTTAAGATTTATTAATTAGCTTGTAATTTTTTACTTGCAAAGTTTTAAATTTTAACAGGACAAGCAAACCTGTATAATAACTTTTTGAGAGTTTGATCCTGGCTCAGGATGAACGCTGGCGACGTGTTTAAGGCATGCAAGTCGGGGGGTTTGTAGCAATACAAACACCGGCAAACGGGAGAGTAACACATTGGTAACATATCTCAGAGTCGTGAATAAGCCTGCGAAAGTGGGTCTAATACACGATGGTAATGGAATGACAAAAGTCATTTCATTTAAAGATTTATCGCTCTGAGAATGGCCTATGTCCTATCAGCTAGTTGGTGAGGTAAAAGCTCACCAAGGTTTCGACGGGTAGCGGGTGTGAGAGCACGACCCGCCTCACTGGGACTGAGACACTGCC
>JBBTVV010000040.1:0-8408 GCA_038063135.1 Patescibacteria group bacterium | reverse complement strand
ATTTACAAAAATTTGGAATTTTATACCGAATACGGTATTCAGCGACAGACCCTTAGTAATATAATAATAAAAAACAGGTCTAACTGCCTGATTTTCATTGGCTGTATTATTGTTTATTAAACATTAATATATTAAACTTTCCTCCTTGTTTTGTCAAGCCTTGTTCAATTTCAATATTTAAATCTTCACTTTTCTTTAAAACTTCAATGAATTTTTCAATTACTTCCCCTGCTTTTTCTGGATGCTGTTTTTCGCGACCCTTAAGCATAATTTCGACCTTAAGCTTATCACCTCTTGCTAAAAATTTTTTTGCTTGATCAACTCGAAAATCAAAATCATGTTGACTAATTCGCGCTGACAATCTAACTCCTTTAATTTCCACTTTTTTCTGTTTAACTTTCTGTCGCTGAATCTCTTTTTCTTTTTGATATTTAAACTGACCAAAATCTACAATCTTAACTACTGGAGGAGTAGCTTTAGGATTAACTTCAACTAAATCTAAACCAACTTCCAAAGCCATAGTCAACGCTTTGCTTATTTCCATAACACCTAAATTCTCCCCGACCTCGTTAATTAAAAAAACGACAGGAGCTTTAATAAAATGATTAACTAAATTTTTTTTCTTTGGATCAATAGGTCTTGGCTTATGATAAACTCGTCGCATTTTTTATTATTAATTTATTAATTTATTAAATGGGTCTGTCGCCTAATACTCTTTCGAGTAGAAAATTTCAAATTTTTAGGAAATTTTTTTAAAAAGTTTTGAGGGAATATAGTTATATTAGCGAAAAAGTTTTTAACAAAATTTACAAAAATTTGGAATTTTATACCGAATATGGTGTTCAGCGACAGACCCTAAATAACTTCTAGAACCTAGAACCTATTTATGGAGCGGGTAACGGGAATCGAACCCGTATCTCTACCTTGGCAAGGTAATATAATAGCCACTATACGATACCCGCAAAATATAATAAATTAACTATAACTCATTGCAAAAAAAATTTCAAGGAGTTATATTAGTCCAGCTCATTTCAGACAACAAGCTATTATTATTTTTTAATCCTATTTTTTATAAGCATACACAACAGGAAAATTTGGAATCTTTATTGTTATTAAAGTTGCTTTATCGTATTTATCTACATTATTATCATCAACCATAACTAACATTTTATTAAAAGAATTATTTTCCATTTGATTATTACTAAAAAGAGAAGTATCAATATTTTCATTAATCAAAATAGGATAATCATTATTGATAAAAACATTATTTTGCATTTTTACTTTATCTTGCGAAGAAATTGCTATACCTAAAACATTATTTTTAAATTCACAATTTTTAATCTCTGGCTGGTTGCCTTCAATTAAAATTCCTGCCATTGCATTATTTTCAAAAATTGAACTTTCAACAATAGACTCTGAATCAACCAACTCTAATGCAAAAACTATTGATTTTTTAAAAATAGAATTTTTAATTTCAACTTTTGCTTGATTAATTAAAATCGTTGAGGAAAAAAAATCAGGAGCAATATTAGTATCTTCATATTTAAAAACAACATAATCTAATATTGATCCATTGCTTTCGGAAGTAAAATATATCTGACTATATGAAGCTGGTTTAGACTCTTTATCTAAGCGAGTGAATATAATTGGTTTTTCTTTTGTTCCTTTTGCTATTAATTTTCCACAAATTGTTAAAGTTATATTATCCTTAACTTGAGATATAATCGTTACTCCTGGCTCAATAGTTAAAGTAGAATCTTCATCAATAACAAAAAAATCTTTAAAAACATACGGACTACCTGTAGCTGTTAAAACAATATCTTTTTCTAACATTCCTTTTAGTTCCAACGTTTCTTTTGAAATAATAGTTGGATTAGTTTCATTTTTTGAATTAATTAATGAAAAACTTTTTGCTTCAAAATCTTTTTGACTGTCATTTGTATCAACATATTCTTGAACAATTTGTTTACGATTTAAACTTTGTTTAATTTGGAGTTCTTCTTGAATAATATTTAAATTAATAGTATCAACAACGTCATTGTCATTTTCATTTTCAGCTTTTTCAATATTTTTAACTAAATAAATAGTATCATTTTTGTTTAAAGAAAGATTAAGAGACATATCTGCTAAATAAAATAAGTTTTGATTTTCAGCTTTATTATCAGCAATTAAAAAATAACCACTGGCTGGAATAATACTATTTTCTTTAAAATTATAAATAATATTTTCTGTTTCTGATTTTTTTTGAATTGAATAATTTGAAAGATTAATTTCTTTTGAATTAGGATTATATAATTCAATAAATTTATCATTGTCATTTGAATATCTAATTTCTGTAATTAAAATATTTTTTTCAACAATTTGCCATTGAAATTTTATTGATGATAAATTAATATTTTCAGAATTTTCAGATTGATTAACTGGTCTTATTTTAAATAAATGGTCTCCTAATGATAAATGATCAAATGTCGCTGGTGAAACACAATCTTGATATTCTTGATTGTCCAAAGAACATTGAAAAGAATAATTAATTTTATTAGAAGAAAAAGAAAAAACAGCTGTTGTTGAAGCTGTTGTTGTGGCTGGCGCAGTGTCTAATGTTATTTTTAATTCTTCGTCTTTTTTTTCATCTTTATTTTCATCGTTTTTACTTTCATCTTCTTTTTTTTCTTCTTTTTTATTCTCGTCTTCTTTTTTATTTTTATCCTCATCTAATAATTCAGTTAATGTTGAAGAATACAATAAAGCCGGACTAGACGTTAACCATGGATTAAAAATTTGAATAGGCACTTTCGCAATTATTGGCTTTATGTCTGATGCCAATGCTGGTATTGGCGAAATAATTTTAGCTGGCAAATCTAAAATAGATTTTAATATTGGCAATGTTGAACTTGCTGTTAATTTTGATGCTGACGTTGATTTAAGATTAGGATCTAACGTAATATTATTTGGTTTAATTATTTCTTGATTTTTTGTTTTTTTGTTTTCTTGTTTTATTGTTTTATTGGTTTAATTATTTCTTGATTTTTTGTTTTTTTGTTTTCTTGTTTTCTTGTTTTCTTGATTTAAACTTAAAACATTATTATTAACAACTATATTTGGTTCTATTTTAGCGATAGGTTTTTCTAAAGAGGCAATATTATTATAAATATTTTTTACTTTAATATTCGTTGTATCTATTATTTTATTCGTTGTTTTAGCAACAGTGATAGCTACTTCTTGTGTTTTATCAACTATGAAAATAGTAGCTTCTTGTGTTTTATCAGCTACAAAAATAGCTGTTTTTTGCGCGCTATCAACAACAAAAACAGAAGTAGAAACAATTTTTTCTCCTGTGTAAACTACGGTATCTTTACCAACCTCATATACAGCAACTGTTCCGTTAGCAAGTGGATCTGTAACTAAAAAAGCGACTTTTTGAGCTTTAAATAAAAAATTCTGATCTGGTAAATTAAAACAACCTTGCTCTGGCAAGGTTTGATTTTCTGTAATGGCAATATTATCAAGTGCTGTTTTAATATCTGCAGAAATTCTATCAGAACCTTTTGCAAGATATGATTCAGAAAATGAATGTCCTCCGCTAGAATCTTTTTCTTCTTTTTTACTTAATGGAATATCAATAGTCCAAGGAAGTGGTTGAGAAGCTTTTAATTTTATTGCTAAATCACGAATGGAATTAATCACTTTATCATTTTTTGAAGTGATATAATTTCCATTTTCTGAAACATAACTTGCTGGTGTTGCAATATTATATACAGCGATTGATTCTTTTGAAACACCATTATTTATCAAATAATTATATATTTCATTTGAATAAAGACTTCCCTGAGAATATCCAACTAATACTATTTTCTTTGTGTTTATTTCTAAATGAATTTGAGCAAGTATAGTTTTAAAATCATAATCGCTGACTGGATGATTAATTATTTGCGATGCTGATTCAATTAAATCTCCTAGACCTGCGATGTGGGATGGATTATAGCCGGTGATAAAAGTGACATTATTTGAAATACCAAATTTTTTGACATATTTATCGCTTAATAAATTTTTGTCTATGTTTGCTAATTCTCTAGTTGGCGTAAATATTCCATTAATATATACAACTGTAACTCCATTATCATCGCATTGAGCAAAGCTAATTAATGGAAATAAAAATACACAAAACAAAAATATTCCGATTAAATATTTTGTGTAAATAATATTATTTTTTATAAATTTATTTTTCATTTTTGTGATCATAAATTTAAAATCTAAAATTCTAGTTAGCTAGCGTTTATGGATCAATATCGCAATTGTTTCCCCTTAAATCTCCGTATGATGTCATATATTTTTCATAATTACTTTCTTTTTTATTTTTACGAGCTTCATTATTAAAAACTAAATCTTGTATTACTTTTCTACGATTTTCTTCTTCTTCAAATTCCTCAGAAGATATTTTATTAATTTTTTTTGTTATCTCACCTCCCCATACATATTCATTATATTCAAATGAATTTTTTGGAAATTTAGTTTCTTTTTCTCTAATAGCTCTTTCTTCTTCAGATTCTTTATTCATTTCTTTTGTGATTTTACTAAGAAAAGTGCGACTAAAACAATAAAAACCCCTGCTATCTTCCTGCAACACTGCCACAAAAGTTTCCGAATTAATAATATCTTTTCTAAAATGCATTTGCATAGCTTTTGCGTATTGTAATGCACCAGATCTTATACGAGCTGAGTCAGGATAAAGTTTAAAAATAGCAATTTCAACATCATCGCGAATGCTATTATTATTTGTATCAATTCCATTTAAAGTTGAATTATTTAATTTTTCATCTGGTTCTGGAGGAAGATCTTTTCTCATGACATCTTCCATTTTTAATTTTTGATTATGAATATCATCAACAGTTTTTTTTGTATCATATCGTTCAAAAGCAGCTGGAATTCTGTAAATTACTAGACCAATATATAAGACTAAAATAATTAACAATATTATTAAAATTGTTTTTTTAATTATTTTTAAAACTTTTTTCATATTTTTAAAATATTTAACATCAAATTAATTAGTAAAAAAATATTAATTGTCTGAATTAAATAGGGTCTGTCACCAAATACCCCGCATTTGCGGGGTAGTCCCGCTTTCAAAAAATATTTTATCAATGAATAGCGGGATCAAATTTTTAGAAATTTTTTTTATAAATAGTTATAAAAATTATTCACTCTGCGGCCTGTCAATCGTTAATATATCAATTTTTGCCTCACCACCAGCTATTTTTACTACATCTTTATCAATTTTTTTAAACTCTTTATAAGCATTATTATAATGGTTAACTGTCGTTGACATACTTACTCCTAATTTTTTCATAAAATCATCATAACTTAAAATATGACGACCAAGCATTTCAACGTGTTTTCTAATATCTTTAGCGCTTTCTTCAATTTGCAAAGCGCGTAAACCTTGCAAAACAGTCTGCAAATAAGCCAAAAACGAAGTCGGTGAAACAATAATCACATGCTTTTCTTTAAAAGCATATTCAATCAAATCTCTAGTATTCACCTGCACTGCTCCAACTTTATTGATTAATAAATCATAATAAATTGCTTCTGAAGGAATAAACATAAAAGCAAAATCCATAGTATCTTCAGAAGGCTTAACATATTTAGCAGTTTCATCAATGCGCAATTTTAAATCTTGCTTAAATTGCTTTTCTAATTTCTCTCGCGCTTCAGCCTTTTGACAATTCAAAATCTTTTCATAATTTTCCAAAGAAAATTTAGAATCAACTGGAATAATTTTATCTTTAACAAACACAACCGCATCAACAATAGTGCCATCTTTAAATGGATATTGCATCTGATAAGAATTCGGAGGCAAAACATTTTTCAAAGTTTCTTCCAAAAAATATTCGCCCAAAACACCTCTTTGCTTTGGATTTTTTAAAATATCCTGCAAATTTTGTAATTGAGCAGAAAAATTAACAACCTGCTTATTAGTTTCATCTAATTTAGTTAACTTTTCAGATACTTCAGAGATTAAGCGAGCTGATTGTCCTGTAATATTTTGAATAATTTTAGTAGTCTGACCAAATTGATCTTGAGTAGCGCGATGAGTTTCTGATAATTTACTATCAATAGTTTGTCTTAATTCTTTATTTTGTTCAGACAACTGCGTCAATCGCTCCATCATAGCAACAATTTTTTCGCCATCACCAGAAGGCTTTTTCTGTAATAAAATTATTATAACAATAATTACACTAATTATAATTAAACTTAATAAAAAAATTACGAATTGATCTAGCATAAAATCTTAGTTTTTAGTTTTAATATTATTATCATATTATAATATCATTAAAACTAAAAAAAGAGAAAAAAAATTATTCTCTCTTTTTTTGGGTTTGTCGCCGAATACGGTATTCGGTGACAAACCCTTTTTAAAAAACAAAAATTATTTTTCTATTTAAAAACTTGCTTTCTTAATCTAATATTTTGAGGAGTAACTTCTAAATATTCGTCTTCTTTCATAATTCCCAAACCTCGCTCTAAAGTGATTTCATAAGGTGGTGTTAGTCTAATTGCTTCATCTGAACCAGATGCTCGCATATTAGTTAATTGTTTACCTTTAATCGGATTAACTTCTAAATCATTTCCTTTAGCAGTATTTCCAATTACCATACCTTCATAAACTTCAGTATTAGCATCAATATATAATTGACCGCGTTCTTGTAAATTCCATAAAGAAAAAGCCAACGCTTTTCCTCTAGCCATTGATACCATAGAACCCAATTCACTTTTAGCGATTTCACCAACATGAGACTTAAAGCCAGCACTATGTGTGCAAATTATACCCTCACCTCTAGTATCTACAACAAATTCATTACGATAACCCAATAGCCCTCTAACAGGAATTTCAAAAACCATTCTAATTCCGGCATGCTCTGGAACCATTTCTTTCATTATTCCTTTTCTCTTAGCCATTTTTTCTATAACAGTTCCTGACATCTCTTGTGGCACATCTATAGTTACCTCTTCAAAAGGCTCTAATTTTTGTCCGTTTTCTTCTTTTATAATTACTGTTGGCTGAGAAACTTGAAGTTCGAAACCCTCACGTCTCATATTTTCTAAAAGTATAGCAATGTGTAATTCTCCTCTGCCAAAAACTTTATAAAATTCTCCTGAATCAAAATCAATTTTAAGCCCAACATTTACTTCTAATTCTTTTTGCAAACGATCTCTTATTTGTCTGCTAGTAACATATTTACCTTCACGTCCAGCAAAAGGAGAATTATTTACTAAAAAATTTAATGAAATAGTTGGTTGATCAACTAAAATAGCTGGCAAAGTTTCTTGATCAGCATTAATACAAATAGTTTCACCAATATCAATATTAGGCAATCCGGCAATCATCACAATATCTCCCGCAACAGCCTCTGCCACTTCTTTTCTTTTTATTCCTTCAAAAGTAAAAAGTTTAACAATTTTCCCAGTTCTAATTTCGCCTGAAGGAGTCTTAACAATTACATTATCGGCTTGTTTAACTACGCCTTCATAGATTCTACCAATAGCTAAACGACCAATAAAATTATCATAAGCTAAATTAAATGGCTGAATTCTAAGTGGCAATATTAAAGCATCTTGAGTTGAAGCTGGTTTTACATTTTCTAAAATAACATCCAAAAGTGGGTCTAAATTTTCACTCTGATCTTCCATATTCTTTTTAGCAATACCTTGACGAGCAATAGCATAAACAGTAATAAAATCTAATTGCTCATCATTTGCTCCTAAATCTAAGAATAATTCATAAACCTTTTCCAAAGTCCATTCGCATCTAGCAGCTGGTTTATCTATTTTATTAATTACAACAATTGGTTTTAGTCCCAATTCTAAAGATTTCTTTAAAACAAATTTAGTTTGTGGCATTGGTCCCTCTTGCGCGTCAACAACTAAAAGCACTGAATCAATAGATCTTAAAACTCGCTCTACCTCTGATCCAAAATCAGTATGCCCAGGAGTATCAACAATATTTATTTTTGTACCTTTGTATAATACTGAGGTATTTTTTGAATAAATTGTTATTCCCCTTTCCAATTCTAATGCATTAGAATCCATACTTACACCAGCTTCAACCATACCAGTTTGACGCATTAATGCATCAGTTAAAGTTGTTTTTCCATGATCTACATGAGCAATAATAGCAATATTACGTATTTCCATAAAATTAAAATAAAAACTGCCATTTGGCAGAAAAAAATAAATAATAAAATATCACAAAAAACTAGTATCAAATATAAAAATATATTACATTATATTTAATAGTAAGTCAAATTAAAATTTCTTACCAAATACTATTACCAAATTCCTGTTAGGGTCTGTCGCCTAATACCGTATTCGGTATAAAATTCCAAATTTTTGTAAATTTTGTTAAAAACTTT
>JBBTVV010000039.1:0-2231 GCA_038063135.1 Patescibacteria group bacterium | reverse complement strand
TTCCTAAAAATTTGAAATTTTATACTCGAAAGAGTATTCGGCGACAGACCCATTTAAAGACAGACCCAATATTTTAATTCTAAAAATTAATCACTATGAATTATAAAAATAATAATAATTTACCGCTTGTTGTAATTTTCGGTCGCGCTAATGTTGGTAAATCAACACTATTTAATACCTTGATAGAAAAAAAACAGGCTTTAGTTACTGACATTCCTGGCACAACACGCGACAGCAATCTTGGTATAGTAGAATGGCAACGACAAAAATTTAATTTAGTTGATACAGGAGGCATTCTTGATATTAAATGTTTAGCTAGCAAATCATCTAAAACTAATGATATAGAAACTAAAGTGCAATTACAGGCGCGCCAATATCTGGCTCAAGCCGATTTGATTTTATTTTTAATAGACAACAAAAGCGGTCTATTACTTCAAGATAAACAATTAGCTCTTTTTCTGAAAAAAACAACTAACCAAAAAAATATTCTTTTAGTGGCTAATAAAGTAGATAATCCCAATCAACAATTTAAAACAGCTGAATTTTTTAAACTAGGATTGGGTCATCCGCAAGCAATATCTGCTTCTAGTGGTAGCGGAACAGGCGATCTATTAGATATTATAACCAATAAATTTAGTCTAGCAAAATTAAACAATAAAACAGAAGAAGATGATGAGGAAAAGGAAGAGGAGGAGGGAGTGGGATATGATGATAATAATGACGACGAAGAGGAGGAAAAAAATAAAGAAGAGAAAAATGAAAAAGAAAAAAAGAAAGATCTTGTTAAAATTTGTATTATTGGCAAGCCGAATGTTGGCAAATCTAGTCTTTTAAATTCTATCTTAGGTTATGAGCGAGTAATTGTAAGCCCAATTCCTCATACAACACGTGAACCGCAAGACACAGAAATTAGCTATCAAGGAAAATTAATAAAATTAATTGATACAGCAGGTATTAGTAAAAGAGGCACAAAGACCAAAGGACTAGAAAAATATGGCATAGAAAAATCTTTAGGAATTTTAAACAAAGCTGATATTGCGCTTTTAATTTTAGATATAAATGAAGAAATTACTCGACAAGATGCAAAAATAGTTGCAGAAATATTGGATCGCAGAAAAAGTTTAATTTTTATTGCTAATAAATGGGACAAAATAGAAGAAAGAGATAGTGAAAAATATATTGATTATATTTATACCAATCTACCTTTTGCCCAATTTGCGCCTATTCAATTTACTTCTGCTTTAACTGGTGAAAAAGTTCAAAAAGTTTTAGATGTAATTTTACAAATCGCTGAAGAAAGAAAATTACTACTAAGCGACTCACAATTAGACAAATTTTTAGCTCGTATTGTTAAAATTCACAAACCTGCTAAAGGCAAAGGAGTCAAACATCCTCGAATTTATGAATTAACACAAATTTCTGCCAATCCTCCAAAATTTGAATTGCGAATTGGCATTAAAGACGATCTACATTTTTCTTATGTAAGGTTTATAGAAAATCGACTACGTGAAAAATTCGGTTTTAGCGGGACTCCAATATCTATAAAAATAAATAAAGGAAGAGAAGCTAAATAAATTTATTTTATGTTTAAAATTATCGTTGGACTAGGAAACCCCGATAAACAATATAAAAAAACCAGACATAATATTGGCTGGCTAGCTATTGACGTTTTAGCTAATAAACTTAATTTAACATGGCAAAATAATAAAAAATTTTCAGCTGAAATAGCCAAAAATAATGAAATAATTTTAGTTAAACCACTCACTTATATGAATAATTCGGGACAATCAGTTCAAGCTGTTTTAACTTTTTATAAATTATTACCAAAAAAATTTAATTTACTTACCAATAAAAATTCCGATTTATCACAAATTTTAACAGTTATTCATGATGATTTGGATATTGATTTTGGTAAATACAAAATTTCAATTGATTCACGAAGCGCTGGGCATAACGGAGTAGAGTCTATTATTAAAAACTTAAAAACTAAAAATTTTAAAAGAATTAGAATCGGTATTAAAAATTTTTCATTAACAAAAATTCCCGCAGAGAAATTTGTTTTACAAAATTTTAATAAAGAAGAATTTATTATTTTAAACAAATTAATTTCTGAAATAATAAACGATCTCACTTCTAATAAAATTTAATAAAATGAATTAAAAATACAAATCATAAATATTAAATGGGTCTGTCGCCGAATACTCTTTCGAGTAGAAAATTTCAAATTTTTA
>JBBTVV010000038.1:0-1394 GCA_038063135.1 Patescibacteria group bacterium | reverse complement strand
CTAAAAATTTGAAATTTTCTACTCGAAAGAGTATTCGGCGACAGACCCTCAATATTATTTTAAAAAGTTAATTTTACAATCAATTTAATAATCATAATAGGGGTCTTTGTTCTCATATTAATTTTAACCATCAACTTATATGAAAAAAAAAATTTTAATAATTGAAGATGAGCAAACTTTAGCTAGTATTTTATCGGCTAAATTAAAATTAGAAGGATTTGAAGTTTTAATAAGTGTTGATGGAGAAAATGGATTAGAAAAAATTGAAGAATGGCAACCCGACTTAATTTTACTTGATATTATTATGCCTATAATGAATGGTTATGAGGTTCTTGAAAAATTGCAAGAAAAAAATAATAAAATTCCAGTAATTATAATTTCTAATTCTGGTCAAGACGTTGAATTAGAAAAAATAAAAAAGTTAGGAGCAATTAATTATATAATTAAAGCGCAGATAACTCCTGATGAAGTTATAGAAAAAATAGAGAAGGTTTTTAATAGTCCAATAGTAGATGAAAACGAAGGAGAGCCTTCAGCTGGTGGCGTTAAAGTGTTATTAGTTGAAGATGATTCATTTTTGCGTGAAATTTGTTATAAAAAATTAAGCAAAGAAGGATTTGATGTTTTTTTAGCAGCTGATGGAGGAGAGGCTTTAAAAAAAGTTGTTAAAGTTGAGCCCAATATTGTTTTACTAGACATTATATTGCCATCAATCGATGGATTTGAGGTATTAAAGCAAATTCGTTCTAATAAAAATGAAATAATAAAAAATGTCCCAGTTATTATGTTGACTAATTTGGGGCAAGAAGAGGATATAAAAAAAGCACAAGATTTAAAGGCAAATGATTATTTAATTAAAGCGCATTTTACAACAGAAGAAATTGTTGAAAAAATTAAGAGCCAATTGAGATTAGAATCAGAATAAAAAAATAATTTATAATTTTATGAATTTACTTGATGGTAGCCAAGATTTGTTAAATATAGTTTTATCTTTTTGTGTTCTTTGGTTAACAATTTTTATTGCTTGGTTTATTTATTATTTGGCGATGACAATGCGTCAAGTATTTATGACTGTTAAAGAGACTCGACGAAAAATTAATAAAATTGACGAAGCAATTAAGGCATTTAAAGAAAAGATAGAACATAGCACTTCTTATTTATTATTAATAGGGGAGGGTATTAAAAAATTGGTTGAAGTAACAAAGACTAAAACTGAAGATTGGGTTGAAAAAAAGAGCTCAGCTAAAAAGAAAAAATAAAAAGAAAACAATTAGTATATTAATTTTAACACCGCTTTTAACATACTAGCCTTTAATGGGACATGATTCAAAAAATTTTATTTTTATGGGTCTGTCGCCGAATACCGTATTCGGTATAAAATTCCAAATTTTTGT
>JBBTVV010000037.1:0-2028 GCA_038063135.1 Patescibacteria group bacterium | reverse complement strand
TTTACAAAAATTTGGAATTTTATACCGAATACGGTATTCGGCGACAGACCCACAATAACGCTATTTATTTAAACCACCCGCTAGTACTCCATCCGCCCGATCCGGTGGCAGGAACATCTAAAGCAGTAAACGCTAATTGAATAATAGCGTGACTAGCAAAGACTAATGCTAAACCGATTATTGCGCCTAAAATAATTTGCTGACCCTTTTTTACTAAATCACTATTACCTGCTGAAATAAGAAAAATAACTCCACCATAAACAAACATCACGAGAGCCAGAGATCCAACTATACGCAAAAGCCAATCTGCAACTAAAATTACTACGCTAACCATCTGATCTAATGTATAATTGCCATCACTACTACCAGCGGGAACTAGACCTTTGGCATAAACTGTATTAATATTAATAAATACCAAAAACAACAAAACAAAAATTGTAAAATATTTTTTCATATATTTATAGGATCTGTTGCCGAATACGGAATTCGGCGACAGACCTTTGTAATCCCTAATTCATAATTGTTAATTGTTAATTGTTTGTTGAATTTTTTGCGCTCCTAAATTAATAATATCTTCTATTTTATTCTGCCCTGCCACTACAGAATCAATCATTTCACCAATAATAGCTTCCATCGCATTAGCATTAACTCCCTTATACCAACTCTTAGCAGTTAAAGCTTGTTCTGCAAATACGCTTATATTTTCATCATCTAGTTGACTATTAATCAAAGAACGCAAAGCAGTTGGTCGTTTAGTTGCATCTAAATATAATTTAGCTTGCTCTGGTCGTGTAGCAAATTGAACAAAATCCCAAGCAATATCAGCATTTTTACTTTTACTAGAAACTGTTTCCATCCAATAGTTGGCAAAATTAATACTTTGTGGATTTCCTTCTATTTGTGGCAATTTGGCAATTCCAAAATTTAATTTAGGAGCAAGAGAACGAATTTGTGGTAATTGATATGAATAACCAAAAAACATACCTAGTTTGCCTTGAGTAAACATTGTCAAAGAATCATTAAGATCTTTATTCCAACTATAAACCTCTTTGGCTGGACTAGCAAAATCAGTATAAAATCGTAAAGCTTCAACTCCTGGAACAGTTTGTTGTTGTTTGATTGTATCAGATACTCTATTAAATACAATTTGCCCAGCATCATCCATCATAACTGCGCCAGACTGCATCATTAAAACAGATAAAATATCGCTATATCTGCTAACATTTTTACTTCCGCCCAATGCTACTCCTGATTGAATAATTTGACCCTTAATATCTTGCTTAGCCATTTTTTTTACATCTTGTTGAAATTCTGTATTCCAAAAAGATGGAGGCTGAGCAATTCCAGCATTATTAAATAAATCTTTATTATAAAATAATGCAAGAGTATCCATATAAAGTGGCAATCCAAATACTCGTTCTTCTACTTTATTAGTTTTTGCATCAGTAATTTTTAAAACAGCGTCACCATAAACTACGTCAATAAAATTATTTTTTATTTCTTTTAAAGAAATGCTTTTATTAGTTCGCATTTCAGGAATAACTTCTTTTTTAAACGTTCCTTTGGTTACAGGATAAGCCATAGTAATGGTGGCTGGCATTGGAATTATTTTACTTTGATATTTTTTAATCCAAGTATTAGGAATAGAAAAAATATCTGGCCCACGATCTTCAGCTAAAGCATTTATTAATTCTTCTTCATATTCATCATAACGAAATTTTTTATAATTAATAATAACAAATGGATGCAATTTTTTATATTCCGCTAAAATTCCGTCAAAAGCATCTGGACTATCCCAAACATGCCAATATTCAAGAACGACTGGTTTCATAGCTTCCTGTGTTTGTTTATCAACTAATTTACAACCAAAACCCGAAGTGATGATAAAAATAAAAACAAGAGATAACATTATTATTTTTCTTTTCATAAATGTTTTGTTGCCAAAAAGCAACTTAATAACTAAATTTATTATGGGGTCTGTCGCTAAATACTCTTTCGAGTAGAAAATTTCAAATTTTTAGGAAATTT
>JBBTVV010000036.1:0-2942 GCA_038063135.1 Patescibacteria group bacterium | reverse complement strand
GAAAGAGTATTCGGCGACAGACCCATTAAAGTAGAATATTTTATGAGTCTAAAAAAAATAAAAATTATATTATTTATACCAATAGCAATATTTTTTATAGCTAATCTTTTTTATTTCCCGATGTCAGCTAAAGCGAAGGATAATGGCATGCTAGAGCTAACTATGCCTGAATTACAAGTAGAAATACCTGGACTTTCTCTTTCCTCTATAAAATGTGGGCTAGGCAAAGATTGCGGAATTCCTTGGATCGGCGAATATATCGCTGGTATTTATAAATATGCTATTGGAATTGTTGGAATTTTGGCTGCTGTAATCTTAATGGTTGCTGGCGTAATTTGGCTAATAGCAGGTGGTAATGCTTCTCAAATTACCGAAGCAAAAGCATGGATTACCGCAAGTCTTACTGGCTTAATAATCGCTTTATGCTCTTACACAATTCTCTACCAAGTTAATCCTGATTTATTAAAATTTAAACCAATAATAATTCCCGGCGTAGCAAATATTCCCATGACCACAAACGTTTCTGCAAGAGGATCTGGATTAGAAATTTGCTCAATAGGAGAACAAAGTGGAATTAAACTATTTTTGCCAAAACAAGGAGTTAAAACACAAAATAGTTGGTGGCCTTGGATGGATAATCTTATAGATGAAGCTTTCAATAAAGCTTTTGCTGATCCAACTATGCTTACTAACGGTTGCGAAAGCTATTGTGCAAGCACTTTTTATTCTAAGATAATAACTGTTGGCAGATTTAAAAATGATAACAACACCGCATGCTGTGTTTGTGATAAAATGTCTTATACTAGAAATACTATAGAAACAAATATTAAACTAAAGTATAATATCCCTAACGACATAGAAGCCCAATTTAAGGATGCTTCAAATGAACTTTTAAATTTTTTAAATTGTATGGCTAATGAAAGCAAACGCATATCATTAGATCGAGAAAATACAATATCATCAATCGGCGACTCTAACTACACTGGACATCTGAAAGAATGCGATACACCTTCCTGTATTACTGGCAAAAACTTTTGTCAGCATTCTTGTCAATCATGTCATTATGGTGGCGGATCAAAGTCTGGCAAGTCTTATGCTGTTGACATTGGTAATGGTGGAACTGATGCATCCGATTCTGCTAACCAAAATATTGAAACAGCCGCTAGAAATTGTAATGCAAAATATATTCATAAAGAAAAGGATCATATTCATATAAGCGTCAATCCATGCGCAAAAAGATAGAAATGGGTCTAACTATTAAATTAATTTTATGTTTTACTTTACAAAATACGCTGAGCAAAAATTTGATATACTTAATAGGCACAAAGTTTTTTTTACCAAAGAGCAGGTAGAAAATACTGTTAATATACCAGACAAGATCGGCAAAAAAGGCCAACTTTTAACGGCGCAACAAGAAAATATAAAAGTTGTTTACAAAAAAGATGGAGAAATTATTAAAATAATTACATTTTATAATGTGAAGTTTGTATAAGGGTCTGTCGCCAAATACTCTTTTGAGTAGAAAATTTCAAATTTTTAGGAAATTTTTTTAAAAAGTTTTGAGGGAATATGATTATATTAGCGAAAAAGTTTTTAACAAAATTTACAAAAATTTGGAATTTTATACCGAATACGGTATTCGGCGACAGACCCTATAAACGACAAACATGAATTACGACATAGAATCCAATTTAATATCTTGGGAATTATCCAAAGATCCAATTGATCACACGATTGAATTTAATGATTTTATTATTCATTTATCAAAAACAAAAAAACCTATTCTAATAGAAATATTAAACGCATCTAAATTTATTGGACAAATGGATAAGATAAAAAGATTAGAAAGTTTTAAAAAACCATTAGTTGAAATAAGCTAAAAAATTTTAAATTACAAATTTTAAATGAAAAACACAAAAAAAACACAAAACAATTCTCTTCTCTCCTCTGGTCATCGAGCATGCGCTGGTTGTGGACAAATTATTGCTGCTCGCCTAGTAGCTGACGCGCTTGGTTCACAAACAATAATCGCTAACGCCACTGGCTGTTTAGAAGTAACAACTACTCCATATCCTGAAAGCTCATGGGGCATGCCTTGGATTCATTCTTTATTTGAGAATGCGCCAGCTGTTGCATCAGGCATTAAAGCAGCCTTAGACTACAAACTAAAAGTCAAACATCAAACGTCAAACGTCAAAGTAGTTGCTCAAGGTGGAGATGGCTCAACTTTTGATATTGGATTAGGTTTATTAAGTGGAATGTGGGAACGAAATGAAAATATTATTTATATTTGTTATGACAACGAAGGTTATATGAATACTGGAGCTCAAGCCAGCGGATCAACTCCTTGGGCAACTAACACCACAACCACTCCATCAGGAAATGGATCTGAGATTGACGCCATTGGCTCACATCTCTTTAAAAAAGACATGATTGCTATAGCATTAGCTCATAATCTTAAATATGTCGCGCAAACTACAATAGGCTATCCATTAGACATTATTGCTAAAATAAAAAAAGCCCAAGAAATTAATGGGCCAAGCTATATACAAATATTAGTACCTTGCATTCCTGGTTGGAAAATTGAATCTAATCAAACTATAAAACTAGCTAAATTAGCAGCTCAAACAGGTCTTTATCCGATAATTGAATATATTAATGGCAAATTAACAAATTCATTAAAAATAAAACAACCACAAACACTAGTCGAAGAATATTTAAAACAACAAGGCAGATTCAACCATCTTTTTAAAAACGAAACCAATAAAAAACAAATAGATTTTATCCAACAAATAGCTAATGAGAATATTAAAAAATATAATCTTTAAAAAATAAACAAAAAAACCGCTCTACTAATTTAGTAAAACGGTTTTTTATTTTTAAACTATATGGGTCTGTCGCCAAATACTCTTTCGAGTAGAAAATTTCAAATTTTTAGGAAA
>JBBTVV010000035.1:0-3761 GCA_038063135.1 Patescibacteria group bacterium | reverse complement strand
CATGACTTAACTTTAAAATTAACTACAAATATATTATATCATAAAATATATAAACTATGCTATAATATAAATAAATTATCCACAGGCCATAAAAACTTTATATTTTTAACTTTTAACTTTTAACTTTTAACTCTTGTGTCTTTATTCAAACAAATTTCTAAAAACATCCAACAAATTATTATTAATAATCCAAAAACAAAAAATAAATTAATTTGGCTTAATATTTGCGATGCTGGCAAAGAGGAAGTTAAATATTTGCGCAAAAAATATGACTTTAAACTTGTGCACCTTCAAGCATCTCTAGCTAAGACCATAGCTCAACGAGCAGCTGTTGAACAATGTGATGATTATTTATTTATAATTTTACATTTTCCAATATTCAATAATAATAATATCGTTTCAGCAGAAATTGAATTTTTTATTAGCCATGAACTTTTAATAACTATTCACAATAATAATATTCCAGCACTCAATGATTTTTTTAACACCTGCAAAAAAGAAAGTGACACTACTCTAGTATATAAACACGAATCATCAGTAGTCCTGCTTTATGAAATATTAGAAAAATTATTATTAAATTGCTACCATCTTTTAGATGAAAATAGTATTGCTATTAACAAATCAGAAGAAACTATTTTCACCAGAGAACAAAAAAAAGCAGTTTCTCAAATTTTATCTTTACGACATAGTATAATTAATCTCCGTAAAATTATACAAAATCATAAAAGTATAATAGAAAAACTAATTCAAATGAAAAGTAGCATTGTGCCAGCTAAACAAATTAAGGAATATTATAATAAATTAGTGGATCATAGTAAAAATATTTGGGAGATATTAGAAAATCAAAAAGAAACAGTAGAGGCTTTAAACAACACAAATGAATCATTGCTTAACGACAAAATTAGCAATATCATGAAAACTTTAACAATTTTTTCAGTGATAATGTTTCCTTTAACTTTTTTCGCAGGTCTTTTTGGCATGAATGTTGCAAGCGGAATGCCTTTTGTAAATACAGTAAATGGTTTTTGGCTAATTGTTTCTATTATGACAGTAGGAGCTCTACTTATGTTATTATTTTTTGAAAAGAAAAAATGGCTATAATCAATTGGCAATTAACAATTACGAATTATCAATTACTTTTTTTATTTCATTTAAACTTTCTACTTTTACTAATTTTTGTCTTAAATCTTTTGATCCGTCCATTCCAGCTACATACCAACATAAATGCTTTCTCATTTCAACGATCCCTTGATCTCCCTTTAATTTTTGAACCAACTCAGCATGCTTTAAGATAATTTTAAATAATTCTTCCTTTTGAACTTTTGACTTTATAAACTTTTGACTTTTGACTTCTTTAAATATCCACGATCTTCCCAAAGCTCCTTGACCAATGCCAATACCATCTGCTTTTGTTTTTTCTAATAAATTATTAGCATCAAACACGCTTTTTACTCCGCCATTTGCCAGAATAATCCCTTTAAAAAATTTACGCGCTTGCTTAATAATCTCATAATCAACTGGTCCACTATGACCTTGATTGACAGTCCTGCCGTGAATCATTATCGCCTTAATATCTAAATCAGCTAAATATTTTAAAAAATCTAACGCAGTAGTTTGTCCAACTTGAGATCTAATTTTTAAAGAAACTGGCAGATTAGTATTATTTATAACTGCTTCAATTATTTCTCGCGCCAATTTTAAATTATCCATAAGAATCGCCCCTGCTCCTTGTTTTGCAACTTTTTTAACAGGACAACCAAAATTAATATCCACGCCATCAGGCTTAATCTTTTCAGTAATATACTTTGTAGCATAAGCAAAATGCTCAGGATTACTGCCAAACAATTGAATCACAAAAGGTCGCTCTTTTTTATCAAATTCCATTAACTCTAAAGTTTTTTTAGAATTATAAAAAATTGCCGCAGCGCTAATCATCTCGCTATAAACAACATCTGCTCCAAAGCTTTTACACATCTGCCGAAAAGCAGAATCAGTTACTCCTGCCATTGGAGCTAACGCATAAATCGGTTTATGCATTTTTTTCCAAAAATTATTCATATTTTTTTCACTATTTGCCCATCTTTAGTATCTTTAATATTGTAACCCAATTTTTCTATTTCAATACGCAATTCATCTGATTTAATAAATTCTTTTTTATCTCTAGCTAATTTTCGCAAATCAATTAATTTCTGAACTTGATCTAAAAATTTTTCTTGCATTAAATTTTCCTCAATTCTTAATCCTAAAACTTTATCAAAATCCAAAATAGTTTTTAATTTATCTTTATTAACTAAATTTGCTTTTAATAGTTCTTGGACTACACCCAACACTTGTGGCATATTTAAATCATCATTTATTGCTTCTAAAAACTTTTTCTTAAAATTATTATCAACCTCTCCCTTTTCTTTTCCTAACTCCATCACTTGATTATATAGATGATTCAATCCTTTTTGAGCATTTTTTATTCCCTCTTGGCTATATTCCATAGGTTTTCTATAATGCACTTGCAAAGCTAAAAATCTATAAACCAAAGGATTAATGCCTTGTTTAATTAAAGCATTTTCTAATGTAAGAAAATTTTCTTCACTTTTTGCCATTTTTTTTCCACCTTCAATATTTAAAAACGCCCCGTGCATCCAATAATTAAAAAACTTTTTACCAGTAGCTCCTTCTGACTGAGCAATCTCATTAGTGTGATGAATATTAATATGATCGATTCCACCACAATGAATATCAAGCTGATCCGCTAAAAACTTCAAACTCATTGCTGAACATTCTATATGCCAACCAGGAAAACCAATACCCCAAGGTGAATCCCATTCCATTTGTCTTTTTGAATCTTTATGCGAAAATTTCCACAATGCAAAATCAGTTGGATTTTTTTTCTCAATATTTATTTCAATCCGTGCGCCTTCGCGCAAAGTATCCAAATCAAGATGACTTAATTTATTATAATCTTTAAATTTTGAAGTATCATAATAAATTCCATCACTTGTTTTATAAGTATAGTTTTTTTTCTCTAAAATTTTAATCAAATCAATTTGCTCTTTTATATAATCTGTTGCTTTACACCAAATATTAGGCTCTAATATATTTAATAATTTAAAATCATTTTTGAGCGCTTCAGTATAAAATTCTGCAATTTCCCATGTTGTTTTATTTTCTCTTTTTGCTCCTTTTTCTAATTTATCTTCTCCCATATTTTGATCTCCGGATAAATGTCCAACATCGGTTATATTCATAACTCGTTTTACTTTATAATTATTATAAAACAAAACTCTATTTAAAATATCTTCAAAAATATATGTTCGTAAATTACCAATATGAGCAAAATTATAAACAGTCGGACCACAAGTATAAAGCCCGACTTCACTTTTTTTAATCGATTTAAAAATTTCTTTTTTTCGAGTTAATGTATTGTAAAAATATAATTTATTCATATTTAAGCAACTTTTACTCCTAAACTAAATCTACATCCGCTAACTTACCTAATCGTATTAAATTATAAATTTTAAGAATATCTTTTTTCATGTTTTTTGTAACTATTACTCTTAAATTTTTTTTCAAAACATTTTTTATCTACTATAAATAGTATAATGAACAAAATAGTAAAAGTCAAAAAAAATTTACATAAGTCTGTCACCGAATACTCTTTCGAGTAAAAAATTTGAAATTTTATACTCGAAAGAGTATTCGGCGACAGACCCATTAAATGGCAAGGATTTTCTTTACAGATTGAATTATCTATTAGACGGACAAAT
>JBBTVV010000034.1:0-17653 GCA_038063135.1 Patescibacteria group bacterium | reverse complement strand
GGCGACAGACCCCTCAAAAAAGTATTCGGCGACAGACCCATGAAATGAATTATCGCTTTTGGACTCGCGGGAATAACAAAAAAATAGTTTATGGCTATAGAAATAAAAAATATCAATGACAAATTTGTTTGGGAATTATTTGAAAATAAAGATGTTTCCCGTACTTTTTTGCAATCTTGGGAGTGGGGAGAATTCCAAAAAAAGATGAATAATAAAATTTGGAGATTGGGAATTTTTGATGATAATAATTTAATTAGCATCGTTTTAGTGTCAAAAGTAACTGCAAAAAGAGGGATATTTCTTTTGATACAGCATGGACCAGAAGAGTTAAAAGTTAAAAGTCAAAAATTGAAAGTATTGGAAGTTTTATTAGAAAAACTTAAAGAAATCGGGAAAGAAGAAAGAGCTAGTTTTATTAGAATAAGCCCTTTATGGGAAAAAACTGAAGAAAATAGAGCAATATTTAAAAATCTTGGTTTTAAGCAAGCTCCTATGCACGCCAATGCTTATGAAGCAACATGGAAGTTAGATGTTGTTCTGCCAGAAGATGATCTTTTAAAAAACATGAGAAAAACCACTCGTTATTTAATCAAACAAGCAATAAAAAACAAGGATATTTCTATTGAGAAAAGTGAAAAAATAGTTGATATAGAAAAATATCAAAAATTAAATAAATTAGTTTCAAAAAAACAATATTTTACGCCTTTTTCACAAGATTATATAAAAAATGAATTTGATGTTTTTTCAAAAGAGGGGAGTGTCTTATGTTTTTTTGGTGAATATAAAGGAGAGCTAGTAGCAACAGCTTTAATTATTTTTTGGTCTGGCATAGCATTTTATCATCAAGCAGCTTCTGGGTTTAAATATTCTAAACTTTCAATCCCTTATTTAATTGCTTGGGAAGCTATAAAAGAGGCCAAAAAAAGAAACTGTGTTTTATTTGATTTTTGGGGATTTACTGATCCAAAATTAAAACCAAAACATCCTTGGGCAGGACCCACTTTATTTAAAATGGGTTTTGGTGGAAAATCATTTGAATATATAAAAACTCAAGACTTCCTACTTTCAAAAAAATATTGGATTAATTATTTAATAGAAAATTTTAGAAAAATTAAAAGACAATATTAGGTGGTCTATATGAAAATAAAAAATTTTTTTATAAAGCTCAAAAAAAAACATTCTAATAACAAAAAGAAATATGCTAATCCATATTTTAAAAAAAGAAAAAAAATATCAATTAAAGTTCCTATTTGTTCTTGGCGTGTAAAAATGATAATTTTATCAACTTTAATAATAATTATTGGTTTAGCTTGGTTCATCTTTTTTGCTCCAATCTTTAATATTAAAGAAATTGTAGTTAAAGGCGCGATTAAAATCTCCACTAAAGAGATTAAAGATTTTGCATGGGAACAAGCTTATTCTAGTTGGGGATATAAAAGAAATATTTTTTTATTTTGTAAAAGCGATTTAATAAAAAAAATAAATGAAAAGTACAGTTTAAATAGTTTAATAATAGAAAAAAGATTGCCAAATAAATTAATCGTTAATTTTAATGAAAAACAGCAATCAATTATTTGGTTTGAGGCTGATAAATACTATTATGCCGACATTGTGGGTAGCGTTATTAGCGAAGCTGATCCTCTTAACATCTCTCAAAAAGACATTCCATTGATATATAATAGCGGAGATAATAAGATAATTGATAAAAAAATTAAAATTAATTCTAATAAAATTAAATTTATTTTAGATTTATTTTTTGAATTTAAAGATAAAAAGCATAATTTTGAGATAGAACGGTTTAATATTGACAATGAAGAAGGGTCTATTGGATTAAAAATTGTTAGTGGGCCTATTATTTATTTTAATGTTAAAGATGATTTATCCAAACAAGTAAGTAAGTTAGATGCTATTACTAGTCAAAAATTAAAAGAAGAGCTTATTAAAAAAACATATATAGACTTAAGATATGGAGATAAGGTGTACTATCGTTAATATAACATATTTTGCGACACAAGAATAAGGTTGACAAAATAATGACAAATGATAAATTTTCAATGACACGTTAATGACAAAATTCAAATGACAAAAATGTAATTTTTTTTATCATTTCGAAAAGAATCTAGAAGTAAACAATAGAAACGTGAATAATTAAAATTTAACGATCTATGTGGTAGGTAGATACCATATAGTAAATTAATTTATGGAAAAAACTTTTGTAGCAATTTTTATTTTGGCAGTTTTAGCTTATAGCTTATTGTCAATAGGAATTTTTTTGTTTATTTGTAAGCTAATTTTATTAGCAACATCACAAATCAATATTATGGGATTAACTATTAGTTAAAATAAAAAAAGCCATCATCTAAAAGGGTTTTAGATGATGGTAAAAACTGTAAGTATAGATTATTAGTTTTAAATTACACCTCTTGCGTCGCACAAGTTATATTGTGCGACGCTATTATTTTTACTTATTTTTTTACTTATTAATTAAACTAACCACCTAATCCCTCTTTCTTTACAAGATGGACCGATTGAATCCTCTTTTGGGTCTGTCGCCGAATACTCTTTTGAGTAGAAAATTTCAAATTTTTAGGAAATTTTTTCAAAAAGTTTTGAGGGAATTTGTAGTTGATTTATGGTAAATAATTCATTGGGTCAACTGGGATGCCATTTAAACGAACTTCAAAATGCATATGTGCACCTGTTGTTAGTTTTCCTGCTCCTGGTGTGCCTGGTAATCCCCCGCTAGCGCCTATTGCTTGCCCTTGCACAACATATTCATCCGCTTTAACATATATTTTAGAAACATGCCCATAAACTGTTGCTAATTCATTGCCGTGAATTATCATAATATAACTATATCCTAATCCAGCATCTTTAACCTTTGCCACATATCCAGAAGCAGAGGCTCTAACAGAAGATCCTTGTCTAGCGCGAATATCAACACCTGGATGCTCAAAAAGATAACGAAAAGGATAGTCTGGGTCATGAAAAGTTGTTGTTAGGGTATTTTTAGCTACTGGCCAAATAAATCCAGAGTCATTAAATTCTAATTTTTTGTTTTGGATTTTTGATAATTTAGCTCGAGCCTCTTTTTCTAAACTAACAATTTCAGCTGCTGCTTGTTCCTGTTCAGCTTTAGCTTGTTTTAATAATTTTTGATATTCTTTTTCTGAAGATTTGGTTTGATCTAAAATAAAAAGTTTATTATCCTGTTCATCATTTAAGGCAACTTGCTTATCTCCTAATTGTTCTTTTAGCTTCGCTAATTCTTTGTCTTTTTTTGTTAATGATTGTTGTTGATCATCTAATTCTTTTATAGACTCTTTTAGAGAATTAAGAGTATTGCCTACTTCACCATTAATATCCTCTAAATATTTAACTTGATCCATAAATTCGGTAAAAGAATTATTTGATAATAATATTTCTAAAGAGGAATTTTGATCTTGCTTTTGCATTAATTGTAAAATTGTAACTAAATGATCTTTCTGTTTGCTAATTTGCTGATCTTTGTCAGTAATTTCTAAATTAATTTTTTTAATTTCTAAATTAGTTCTTTCAATTTCTGTAGCCACGCTTTCAATATCTAATTCAGCTTTAGCTAAGCGGTTATTTAAGATGGCTAGTTGATTATTCAAGTTTGCTTTTTCTCCTTGTTTTTGTTTTACTAATCCTTTATAAACTTCTTGTTGATTCTGCATTTTTTTAATTTTATCTTGTTGTTCATCAATTTGTCTATTAATCTCTTTAATTTCTTCATTTTGATTGGCTTCAATTTTTCCATAACTAAAATTAGCTATATTTAAAAATAAGCCTAAAAATAATATAATTAATATTAATTTAATAATTTTTGTCATATAACTTTTTTACTAATCAATTCTTTTATTCTTTTTAAACTTTCTTCTTTACCTAAAACCTCTGCAACGTCAAACGGTCCAGGGCTAGCTTGTTTACCTGTTAATACTACACGCATTGGCCAAAGAAAATCTCCTACTTTTAATTCTTTAGTTTTTAAATAATTTATAATCCCCTCTTCTATACTATCATTAGTCCATTCCGAATTAGGAATTTTTTTCAATAATTCAAACACAATCTGTAAATTTATTTTTACTTGTTCTAAAGTTAATTTTTTCCAAATTAATAATTCCTGTGCGTAATTAAGTTTATCTTCAAAGAAAAACTTAGTTAGCTCCCCTACTTCAGATAACTTTTTCATTCTCTCTTGCTCTAATTTCACAACCTTTTTAATATATTCAAAACTTATCTCTTTGCCAGTTAATTTATTTTTAAATTTTATATTATCATTTTCCATTTTGATTTTTCCATTTTGCATTAATTCTATAATTCCAGCTTGCTCTAAATAAGGCAAACATAATTTAGTTAATTCCTCCAATGATTTTTGTCTAATATAGTATCCGTTAAAATAATCCAATTTTTCAATGTCAAAAATAGATGGACTAGTGCCCATATTGTGATAATCAAAATATTTTACCATTTCTTCAAGGCTTAAAATTTCATCTTTTTTGTCTGCTATTGCTACTTTTGAAGTGGATGGATGCCATCCTTGCAAAACGCAAAAATTTAATAATGCTTCTGGCAAATAACCATTAGCTTGAAAATCTTCAACAGACACATCTCCCTGTCTTTTGCTTAATTTACCACCTTCTTTATTTAAAGTCAGTGTTAAATGGATAAATTTTGGCGCTTGCCAATTAAGCGCTTGATAAAGAAGAATATTTTTAGGAAAAGAAGATAACCATTCATCTCCTCTCAAAACGTGACTAATTTCCATTAAATGATCATCAATTACACTAGCTAATTGGTAAGTTGGTCGACCATCAGTTTTTAATAAAACTTGATCTTCTAAATCTGTATTTTGAAATTTTATTTCGTCACGTAATTCATCATAAACTATTATTTCACCATTAAGAGGCATTTTTTGTCTAATAACATAAGTCTCTCCTTGTTTTATTTTTTTATCCACTTCTTCTTTGCTTAAATTACGACAACATCGATCGTATCTTGGTGGCTGTTTTTTTGTTTGCTGATCTTCGCGCATTTTTTGTAATCGTTCAGTGCTACAAAAACAATAATAAGCTTTTCCTGCAATTAATAATTCGTCAACATATTTTTTGTAAATATCTAGTCGATGGCTTTGAATATATGGACCAAAATCTCCCCCAATATGAGGTCCTTCATCAAATTTTAAACCTATCCAAGCTAAAATTTTAATCAAGCCCTCAGTTGCTCCTTGAATTTCGCGTTTTTCGTCGGTATCCTCAATACGTAAAATTAATTTACCTCCTAAACTTTTGGCAATTAAATAATTAAACAAAACAGTTCGTAAACTGCCGATATGTAAAGATCCTGTTGGTGATGGCGCAAAACGAAGTCTAATATTGGACATATAAGTTAATTTCTAATTTTCAATTTTCAAACAATAGTTTAAAATAATTTTTAATTTTGTAATTTTTTACCGAATACGGTATTCGGCGGCAGACCCTTGGTAATAGACTCTTAATGGCAAATTAAATAAAGCCAAATATTCAAAATAAGAGAGGCAACTAAAATAATACTAACAATAATTAATGCGCAACGCAATTTTTTAATATTATCTTTATCAACTATTCGATTTTTGTCTAAAAGTAAAGAAGTAAAATCGTTTAACAAATAAATATATTTTTTTATTGATAATTTCATAAGCTATGCTTTATTATTTGTTTAAATTTTTCCAAAAATATTTTAGTGGATGGTTTTCTTGATAAATAAACTTGATCAATTAATTCAGAACTATCAACCCAACGCCATGCGCTATGTTCCCAAAAATTAATTTTTATATCTTCATCTTGACCTAAAAATTCAGCAATAAATAAACCTTGTTTTTGCCCTTTATATCCATGAACATCTTTAGATAAAACATTAAATTCAGATATTTCCTTGCCAAACTCATAAACATGTAATTTTGAAAAATTCGCAATAGGTTTAAATTTATTATTATTTGTTTCTTCAGATAATTCACGAAGGCCTGCCTTTGCCAAACTTTGTCCATCTGTTCCGCCTTGTGGCAGTTGCCAATGATTCTTTTCATTAATTCTTTCAATAATTAATATTTTGTATTTTATTTTCTCTTCTTGAGTAGTGTCACCTTGATAAAGAGGATCGGAGGGATTGTATTTAAGGTGGTCTATGAAATTATATTTTTTGTAAAGTATGCAGACAACATTTGGACGATAAAAAAATGGTAAAACAAAACGCCAAAGAAAAAATTTTATTGAAAAAATTACAACAGCATTATAAATTCTTTTCCAACGCCAAGGCTGTTTAATTAATCGCCACAACCACTCTAATCCAATTATTCTAAATAATTTTGGCGCTCGTTTAATTTTTTTAGTTAAAAAATCAAAAGCTCCACCGACTCCTATGCCAATTTTTACTGATGGTAAATTTTTTAAATTATGAAAAATAAATTTTTCCTGATAAGGCGCGCCTAAAGTGCAAAAAATTATTTCGGGTTGAAATTGAGCTGAGCAGCCTTCTTGATAAAGAGGGTTATGGGGATTGAGTTGAGTTGAGCAATTATTGCCTTCTCTGTTTATATCCTGAACAATAAATTTTAATTTTGGATATTTTTTTGTTAAAGAAATTGTTATATCTTGAGCGTTTGATAATCCATTTTTCCAATTCAAAATAGTTACTTTTTTATTTTGTTTTTCCGCTAACTCTAAAATATCTTTAACTAAATCAGCTCCGGTAATCCTTGTTAAATTTACGCCCATAAACCATCCAGCGATTTTTAAACCAAATCCATCGGGCAAAGACAAATCAGCTTTATTTAATATATAAAAAAATTCCTCATCATGCTTTATAGCTGTTAAAATAATTTCGGGATTAGGCGTGATGAGATAATGTTGCTTTTTGCTATCTAATAATTTCTCAATTTCTACCAAAGCTTCCTTTTTAGTAAAAACATTAATTTTAATTCCCAAAATATTTATTAATCTCATGAATAAATTATACTCAAAAAATTTAGTTTTAGCAATAAAATTTTCTACTCGAAAGAGTATTCGGCGACAGACCCCTACTATCGTAGCAATATAATAATGTCATAGCACAGCAATCATGCAAGAAGGTTAAAAAATATTGTAATTAAAAAAAATTAATTACATCAATAATTCTTTTTGCATCTTTTAAACTAATTTGCCTATCAGTTGGTAAATTAATTGATTGCTTGGATAATAATTCTGCATTAGGACAATCCCCCATCTTATACCTTGTCTTTTTCAAATCAATATCAGTAGGAGCTATTGATGTATTATACCAATCACCTAAAATTATATTTTGTTGCTTGGCATAAATTAATAATTTTTTCGGCTCATCAACTAATAGTGGATAGCGTAAATAAATAGAATTTTCAGAATGTTTTAAGGGCAACTTTATATTTTTATTAGCTTGTATTTCTTGATTATATAATGTAGCTATTTTATAACGATGTTTATTGATAACATTTATTTCTTCTATTTGATTAACTAAAATTTGCGCTAAAGCATTCGGTAATTTAGATGGATAAAAATTTACTCGCTCCCCTACTTTTTCAGATTTATAAATAATTTTATTAATAATCCCTATTTTTTTTGCAAAAAATAATAATAATTTGCCTAATTTTAAACTATAAAGCGGTTTACTAACATAGAATATTGGATAATGCATTAAATGTTGAAAAATTTTACTATATAAAGTTTGTTGTA
Source organism: Patescibacteria group bacterium (assembly GCA_038063135.1). GTDB lineage: Bacteria > Patescibacteriota > Patescibacteriia > Patescibacteriales > GWC2-42-12 > JAHITL01. The sequence continues at coordinate 9,911 of JBBTVV010000034.1, read as the reverse complement.
ATTGATTTTTATATTCTTTTATTTTTTTATTTAATAATTCGTTATTAGTGATTAACGCGCCTCCGCGAACGCATGAAATAATTTTATCAGAACCAAAACTCAACATCCCAATATCGCCAAAAGTTCCTGTTAATTTATTATTATAACAAGTACCCAAAGAATGCGCGCAATCTTCAATAACTTTTAGATTATACTGCTTAGCAATTGCTAAAATTTTATCTAACTTAGCTGGCTGACCAAAAGTATGTTGAATAATTAAAATTTTTGTTTTAGTGGTAATTTTTTTAATTAAATCATTTGGATCAATATTAAAATCATCGCCAATATCAATATAAATTGGTTTAGCGCCTGTCCAATTTATGGCATTAACAACAACTACGCAAGTATAAGCTTGAACTAAAACTTCTGCCCCATTCCCTGCTCCCAAAGATTTCAAAGCAAAATAAAGAGCAGAACGTCCGCTATCAAAAACATTACAAAATTTAATAGAAAAAAATTCTTGCAATTTTTTTTCAGCAATTGCAGGATATTTTCCGTTTTGCCAAAACAACCAATACCAAGGCAAACACAAATATTTTAAAGCCTTTAAAGTGTCATAACCTGTTAAATTTGGAGAAAAGCCAGTAAAGATCGTTTTATTAAAAATAGACATCCTTAAAATTTTAAATTTTAAATTCGCATTTATCATTCCTCAAAAAGAGGGTTGTGAGTTACTACTACTGTTAAACGATTTTCAATTAGAACAAGATATTTTTCATTTTTAAATCGTTGAAAATCTGCTAATAATTTATCTGAATCAAGCTCAACTTTAACAGATATGTTTTTATTATTTCCAATTCCTTTTTTTATTGAATCAATAGAATCGGATGAAATAATTATTAATTCATCAGCAACTTGAGCAATTACTTGACCAATTTTTTCATGCCAATATTGACTTTTTTTGCCTAATTCCAACATACCTCTTGTTACAACTATTTTTTTCCAATCACCCTGATATTCGTCTAAAACTTTTAAAGCAGCTAAAAATCCCTGCGGATTAGCATTGTAACTATCATCAATAATTAAACTTTTTCCATAATTATAAATTTGCAAAGTTTTATCAGGTAATTCTAATTTAGCGCATTGCTTAATAATATCCTCATCTTTAATATTTAAAAATAATCCAACAAGAATTGCTGGCGCAATATTTAAGCTATTATGTTGTCCAACTATTGGTGCTGATATTTTTAGCTCTTTAAATTCGCTTGACTCAATCCCCTTGGCTACCTTTATCAAGGGGAAATTAATTTTAACGGAAAAATTTATTTTTTGATTATCGCTTATAAGATCTTTAATAAAACAATCAGGATTAAATTGTTGATTCTCGCCAAACGTTTTTATATAACTTTTAGCGTTTGATAAATATTGCCGACAATATCCATTATCAGAATTAGTAATTGCCAAACCATCTAATGGTAAACTATCAAGTAATTCATATTTACCTAATTTAATATTTTCTTGACTACCGAATAAAGCCAAATGCTGATCTCCAATAGTTGTTAAAATACCAATTTTGGGCTTAACCATTTTGCAAATTATTTTAAGCTCCCCTCTTTTATATGCGCCCATTTCAACAATAAAAATATCAAAATCAGAAAATTTATTTTTAATAATAAATTTAGCAATACCGATGTCAGTATTAACATTTGTTGGAGTTTTAATTACTTTATATTTAACAATTAAAATTTGTTCTAAAAAATTTTTTACTGTTGTCTTGCCATAACTTCCGGTTACACCAATAACTAATAATTTTTTTTGTCTTAGAAGTTTATTTCTAGCTTTTTTTAGATAAATAATTTTAATTAATTTAGTTGGTAATTTAACAATGATGACTATGCTAGAAATAATCAACCAACGACAAGCTATTACTAAAAGAGAAAGACCCATCCAGCCTAAAAAAGAATATAAAAAGAAATCTATAAAAAGCGAAATACAAACAATAGCAACTGATTTAAATGTAATTTTAGGATATTTAAATCGTTTATATTTAAATAATAAAATACCACGTACTAAATCAATAACTAGCACTAAAAGAAGTAAAATAGGCTCTAGTGAGAATAGTCTGCCATTGATAGTAAACAAAAAACAAACAACAAACAAAATTATTGGTCTCCAGCAGACAGAATAGCTAAATAAAAATTTTCTACCGCTTTTAGTTGACAAAAAGTCTTTAAAACGATCTAAGCGGTATTCTTTTAACTGCCAAAAATAACAAAACTCGCTGTAATCAACCAGCACACTTATTAGCCAAAGAAAGAAAAAAATTAAAGTTAGAAAAAATATCATAATAAATAATTTTAAATTTTAAATTTATTTTATTAAATTTACATTTGAAATTTTCTACTCAAAAGAGTATTCGGCGACAGACCCTTGATATTGTTTTGTCATTGGAAATTCGTCATTTGTCATTTGTTTAAAAATTCCTTTATTATTTTATAAAATTCGCCAGTCTGACTAATATGCAACCCATGCCGACCATTAAATATTATTTTTAACTCAGAATTTTTAATTAGTTTAGCTATTTTTTTACCAGTTTTTAATGGCACATATTTATCTTTTTCACCCCAAATAATAAGTACTGGTAAATTAATTTTACTTAATTGATTAATTAAATCTTGACGAATAACTTTTTTAAAAATTTCTCGTTTAACTCCTGAAGTATTATTATAATCAGAAGAATCAGCTAATTTATATAAAATTTTTTTTGCCTTAGTCGCAAACCGACAGATTATAGGTAACTGAAAAAAAATTTTACCTAAGTTAGCGATAAAACCAAAAATACACCTTTTAAAATTGCGAGAAGGTCGTGATAAAGCTGGTCCGCTTAAAATTAATTCACTAATTAACTCTGGATTATTAATTGCTAAATAAGTAGCGACTTGACCTCCAAAAGAATGCCCCAAAAGAACTGGCTTAATTAAATTTAAATCTTTAATTTTTTGCGCGACAAAAATGGCATATTTTTCTATTCCCCAAATTTTATCAGGATAAGATTCATTACCAAAGCAAGGCAATTCCAAACAAAATACCTGATAATCTTTTTGAGCAATATTAACAAAATCTTGCCATGTTTCTTTTGTGCCACCCCAGCCAGGCAAGATTAATAATTGTTTAGACATTTTAAAGTTTAGAATAGCTTTCTATTTTTTTCTAATTATTTCTTGATTGCCTGATAGATATTTTCTTAGAACTTTTGGCACAATAATACTGCCATCTTTTTGTTGATTATTTTCCAAAATAGCAATTAATGTTCTTGGCGATGGCAAGGCAGTATTATTTAACATATAAACATATTTTTTTTCTCCATTTTCATCTCTGTATTTTACATTTAATCTTCTTGATTGCCAATCTAAAAAATTTGAAGCAGAACCTGTTTCGCCATAACCATCACGACTAGGCATCCAGGCTTCTAAATCAAACATTTTGTATTTACCAGCGCTCATATCTCCTGTGCAAATTTGAATTTGTCTATAAGGAATCTCTAAATCCTCATGTAATTCTTTGGACATAGCCATTATTTCTTGATGCAATTTTTCAGCCTCTTCTATATTAGCGCGACAAATAACAACCTGCTCAACCTTCATAAATTCATGAACGCGATAAATTCCTTTTGTATCTTTTCCATAGCTCCCAATTTCTGAACGATAACATTGAGAAAAACCCGCAAATTTAATTGGCAAGTCTTTTTCATTTAAAATTTCGTCGGAATGATAAGCCAAAAGAGATGGTTCGGCTGTGCCAATTAAAAATTTATCTTCTTTTTTAACTGTTCCATCGGCTAGTTTATCATCATTGGCAATTTTATAAATTTCATCTACATCAGAATTATATTTTTCGCCAGCAAAATAACCACTGCCGAATAAAACAAAATTTTTAACCAAAGTTGGCGGAATCATAGGAGTAAAACCATTTTTAATTAATTTTTCCAAAGCATACATCATAAAACCCATAACCAGCATCACGGCTTCATTTTTTAAATAATAACCTCGATAACCGCCAGTCTTAGCTCCACGTTCAAAGTCAATTAAATCTAATTCTTTAGCTAATTCAATATAACTTTTAGGCTTAAAATCAAATTTAGTTGGTTCGCCCCATTTATAAACTTCAATATTTTCTTTATCGCTTTTTCCAATAGGCGTATCAACCGATGGAATGTTTGGCACTTTTACGGCTATTTTAATATAAACCTCATCAATTTCAGTTAAATTATTTTCTAATTTGGTAATTTGTTCTTTGAGTTTTTTACCATAAATAATTTGCTCATCCGTTGGTTTGTTATTTTTAGATTGTGAAGCTAACTCATTACGTTTAGCTCTTAAACTATCAATTTGTAAAACTAACTCTCTTTTATCATCATCTAAAGATAACAATTTATCCAAATCAATTTTTATATTTTTATTTCGAGCAGCTAATTCAATCTCTTTTTTATTTTTTCTAATAAATTTAATGTCTAACATAGAATAAATTTTAAATTATAAATTTTAATTTCTTAATAGGGTTTGTCGTCGAATACCGTATTCGGCGACAGGCCATTTAATAAAGATGTTTTATAAACATCTTTATTAAATGGCTTTAATCTTATTATTTTTGTTTCGCTTAAATTATATTGTCGCAATTTTTCTACTAAATTGTCAATAAAATATTTTTGATCATAGCCTAAACAAATAATATCTGGCTGATATTTTTTAATCACCTGATATTTATTTTTCAAATTACCTAAAATCGCTTTATCAACTAAACCACTATTTTTTACTATTTTCAAACGATCATTCTCGCTATTTCTTGTTTTATGTTGTTTAACTTTTTCAACTGTCTGATCGCGAGCAATAACAACGATTAAATAATCACCTCTTTTTTTTGCTTGATTTAAAAAATTTCTATGACCCAAATGAAAAATATCAAATGTGCCAAAAACCATTACTGTTTTCATTTTTTATAGTCCCTTAAATTTTAAAATAATTTAAATTCTTTTGTTAATTCTTCCACAATAGATTTTTTTTCAAAAATTAATATTTTATTTTTTTTATTTTCATCAACGGAAAAATTTGACATTCACGACTTGTTTTATTCATTAAAAAAGAAAATAACCTTTCCGACATTCCAAAACCACAAGTTGGTGGCATTCCATATTCAAGCGCTTCAACAAAATCTTTATCATCCATTTGCGCTTCATCATCGCCAGCTTCTCTTAATTTTTGTTGATTAGCAAATCTTTCAGCTTGATCAATTGGATCATTTAATTCGCTATATCCTTTGCCTAATTCTGAACCAGCCAATATAACTTGAAAACGTTGAACAAGTTCTGGATTTTTTTCCATTCTTTTAGCCAACGGCTCCATAATAATCGGCACATTAATAAGAAATCCGGGACCTGTAATATTTTTCCGACAATATTTCCATAAATTATCAATCGCTCTAGTGATATTAAAACCTTTCTTGTCATATTTAATATTTAATTCTTCAAGTTTTTTTTCTATTTGTTGAATATCTGTTCTAGATATATCAATACCTGTGTATTTTTTTATTGTCTCGCTATAATCATAAATTTCCCATTTTTTATTCAAATCAATATCAAACTTGCCAATTTTAAATTGAAAAGTTCCAAAAGTTTCTTGAGCAATATGTTTAAATAATTCTTCAACTAATTTCATACCCATTTCATAATCAGCATAAGCCCAATAAAATTCCAGTTGAGTATAATCTTGCAAATGTTCAGCATCCATACCTTCATTTCTAAACTGACGACCAATTTCAAATGTTTTTTCAAAACCCGCAACCATTAATCGTTTTTGCCACAATTCTCCCATAGAAATTCTTAAATACACATCAATATCTAAGGCATTGTGATGAGTTATAAAAGGACGAGCATCTGCACCTCCAGCTATTGTTTCTAAAACAGGAGTTTCTACTTCTAAAAAGTTTTTATTAATTAAAAAATCACGAACTGAGCGCCAAAATTTTGCTTTTTTTTCTATCATTTCACGAACTTCTGGATTAAATAAAATATCCAAATATCTTTTTCGCAATTTTTCTTCTTCGTCTTGAATACCGTGCCATTTTTCTGGTAACGGACGAAGCGCTTTGGATAAAAGATGCCAACTTTTTACTTTTAAACTTTTTTCACCCTTGTGAGTAATAAAAACCACGCCTGTTGCTTCAATAAAATCACCAATATCTATATATTTTTCTAAAAACTTATAATTATTTATATTTTTTAACTCATCTAAACGTAAATCATTTGCAATAGTATTTTCTAACTCTTTTTTAGAAAAAGCTAATTGCAAATTACCGCTACCATCTTCCAAATTAGCAAAAGTTAAATTGCCATGTTCACGCAAACTCCTTAAACGACCAGCGATAGTTATTTGAGTTTGTTCTTCGTTTAATTGATTAAAATCAACCAACACCTGATCAATTAAACGATCACGAGCAGTCTTGGCTGGATAAGGGTCAACTCCTGCTTGCCTAATTTCTTCTATTTTTTTAAGCCGATCACAACGCTCACTAAGTTTTTCTTGTTTTTTTCCTTGATGAATAGAAGTTGGCGGATTTTTTATTATCATAATAGTTATCTAAGCACCGTAGATATTAAATATTTTATAAAAGGTCTGTCTCCGAATACTCTTTCGAGTAGAAAATTTCAAATTTTTAGGAAATTTTTTTAAAAAGTTTTGAGGGAATATGGTTATATTAGTGAAAAAGTTTTTGACAAAATTTACAAAAATTTGGAATTTTATACCGAATATGGTATTTGGCGACAAACCCGTAAGACTTTATTCCTATGCTTATAATTACATTACTAGTCTTTCTTGGTTTGGTCAAATAAAATTTAATGGTTTTTTAAGGGTTTTTTCTTGACAGTAATTATATAAAGTTATATATTTATCCTAGCACTCAAACTGCCAAAGTGCTATATCGGAACAATATCTTCCGCATAAGTTCTGGGACGTGCCGTCATTAAACAGCTTTAACTCTGTAAATTTTATATTCCCACACTTTTAACTTTTTAACCAACTCCTATGTTTGATAAATTTACCAATAAAACGCAAGAAGCTATTATTAACGCTCAGATGATTGCGCAGGATTATGGACAACAACAAATTGAAGCTATTCATGTTTTAGCTTCCCTACTTTTGCAAAATGAAAGCCTAGTTAAGCCTGTTTTAGAAAAATTAAGTATTAATCCAATAATAATTCAGGAGCAAATTTTTAAAACTATTGAGAAATTACCGAAAGTTTTCGTTTCTTCTCCTATTGGTACTGTTCAAGGAACTGCTGAAGTTGCTATGATTTTGGAACGAGCAAAACAAGAAGCAACAAAATTAAGTGATGAGTTTATTTCTACTGAACATATTTTTCTAGCTTTGATTAGCATAAAATCAAAAGCGCAAAATATTTTAATTAATGCAAAAGTGGAATATGAAAGAGTTTTAAAAATACTAGCAGAATTACGTGGAAATCAAAGAATTACAGATCCAGAGCCTGAAAGTAAATTTCAAGTTTTAAAAAAATACACTATTAATCTAACTGAATTAGCCAAACAAGAAAAGCTTGATCCAGTTATTGGTCGGAATGATGAAATTAGAAGGATTATGCAAATATTGTCTCGTCGCACAAAAAATAATCCAGTATTAATAGGAGAAGCCGGAACTGGTAAAACAGCAATTATAGAAGGTTTGGCTCAGCGGATTGTTGCCGGCGATGTGCCAGAAACTTTAAAAAATAAAGAATTAATTAGTTTAGATATAGGCTCTTTGGTGGCTGGTTCAAAATTTCGTGGTGAATTTGAAGAACGTTTAAAAGCAGTTTTAAAAGAAATAAAAGCTCAAGAAGGCAATGTAATTCTATTTATCGATGAATTGCATACTATTGTTGGGGCAGGCACTTCAGAAGGTTCAATAGATGCATCTAATTTACTAAAACCCGCTTTAGCTCGTGGTGAATTAAAAACTATTGGCGCTACAACAACAAAAGAATATCAAAAATATATTGAACGCGATTCTGCATTAGAACGACGATTTCAACCAATTTACGTTGCTGAACCAAGCATTGAAGACACAATCGCTATTTTGAGAGGCATTAAAGAAAAATATGAAGTGCATCATGGCATTAGAATTACTGATAACGCCTTAGTCTCAGCAGTTAAATTATCAGCTCGATATATTGCTGACCGTTTTTTACCTGATAAAGCGATCGATTTAATTGATGAGGCTTCTTCTGCTTTGCGTATGGAAATTGATTCTTGTCCTGATGAGTTAGATGGTTTAAAACGGAAAATTAAACATTTGGAAATTGCTAAAGTAGGATTAATTAAAGAAAACAAAAAAAGCGCTAAACTTTTAAGTCTTAATAAACAATTAGCGCAACTTAAAGAACAAGCAAATCAATTAGAGCTTCATTGGCAAAACGAGAAACAAATAATTAGTAAAATTAGACAGGCTAAAGAGCAAATTGATGAGCTAAAGGATGATTCGGAAATATTTGAAAGATTTAGTAATAATCTTACAAAAGTAGCAGAGATTCGTTATGCTAAAATTCCTGAATTAGAAAAAAATATAAAACATTTTAAAACTGAATTAACCAAAATTCAAAGCACTGGCCAACAAATTTTAAAAGAAGAAATCAACGAAGAAGATGTTGCAAAAGTAGTTTCTCGCTGGACAGGAATTCCTGTTACAAAAATGCTGGAATCGGAAATAAAAAAGCTAGCATGCGCTGAAGAAGTTTTAAATAAGCGCGTTGTTGGACAGGACGAAGCTATTAAATCAGTGGCTAATGCTATCAGACGTTCACGAGCAGGCATAAATGAAGAAAAAAAACCAATAGGTTCATTTCTTTTTGTTGGACCAACAGGTGTTGGAAAAACTGAATTATCAAAGGCTTTAACTGAATTTATGTTTAATGATGAATCTGCTTTAATTAGATTAGATATGAGCGAGTTTATGGAAAAATATTCTGTTGCTAGAATTATTGGCGCGCCTCCTGGATATATCGGATATGAAGAAGGAGGACAATTAACTGAAAAAGTTCGACGTCGTCCTTATAGCGTAATTTTATTTGATGAGATTGAAAAAGCTCATCCAGAAGTTTTTAATATTCTTTTACAAATTTTAGATGATGGACAATTGACTGATTCTAAAGGGCGAATGGTTAATTTTAAAAATACCATTATTATTATGACGTCTAATTTAGGTAACGAGGTTATTAAAAAATATTCTATTGGTTTTTCTGATGGTAGTGATGAAATTAACGCTAGCACAATGTGTAATAAAGAAATGAAAGAAAAAATTGATAAAATTTTAAAAGATCATTTTAAATTAGAATTTTTGAATCGTATTGATGAAGTAATCATTTTTAAAAGCTTAGACAAAGAAGTTTTATCAAAAATTGTTGACTTAGAATTAGAAAAAGTAGAAAAAAGATTAAAAAATAAAGAAATTAATTTAAAAATCGCGTTAAAAGTAAAAAAGATGTTAGCGGAAAAAAGCTTTGACACAACTTTTGGCGCTCGTCCACTAAAACGAATGATTCAAACTTTAATTTTAGATGAATTAGCCATAGAGATGATTGAAGGAAAAATTAAAGAAGGTGATAAAGTACTTATTGATCTTGGCATTAAAAATGAAATAACTCTAAATATTAATAATTTTACAACAACCTCTTTGAAAAATATTTAATTTCCCTCACCTTCCTAAGAATTTGGAGCCACCCGTCGGATTCGGACCGACGACCTACTGTTTACAAAACAGTTGCTCTACCAGCTGAGCTAGGGTGGCATAAAATTAATACTAGCCTAATAAGAAAAATTTTTCAATAGGGGGTCTGTCGCCGAATACTCTTTCGAGTAGAAAATTTCAAATTTTTAGGAAATT
>JBBTVV010000033.1:0-3585 GCA_038063135.1 Patescibacteria group bacterium | reverse complement strand
AATTTCCTAAAAATTTGAAATTTTCTACTCGAAAGAGTATTCGGCGACAGACCCCATTAAATCCTAAAGGCTATAAAGTACTCGAAGTTTAAGAAAAAGTTTTTATTTTTTTATTTCGTATGGTATTATTATATTGATATGAATTTTTTTAGTCAAATGTTGAAAAAAATAATATTTTGTTTTATTTTAATGCTGACTATAATAGTCGGTCATTTTGTCTATGCGTCAGATACTTCTTATTTTATAAATTTAGATAAAAAAACTACTGAAAAAGGATATATTATTGATGCTTTTTATGGTACGTTAAAACTTTCCTTGGCTCCGGGAGTGCTTAAAGAGCCTACTGGCGTAAAAGTACTTAAAGTAGATGAAAAAATAGATTTGCCTTGGCAATTGGAAAAAATAAGTCAAGTTTATCAATTTGAATTTAAAAATAAGTCAGCTTACAATAGTCATAAACAGTTTTCAATCCAAATCTCTTATGATGAGCCATCTAATTATTACAAGCAAGTTTTTTATTATGATAAAAAGTCTTCTACATGGTTACCGTTGCCTACTGTTGATTATCCTAATAAATCATTTGTTAGTTGTTTAATTAGTATGCCTTTTGCTCGTTTGGCTGTTTTTTCTAATCCAGAAGCTTTGGTTATTGGGAAAGCTAGTTGGTATAAAAATAAAGATGGTTTATTTGCTGCTTCCCCAGATTTTCCTAAAAAATCTAAATTGCGTGTATATAATACTGATAATAATAAATATGTTGATGTTGTGATTAATGATTCTGGGCCAGATAGAAGAATCCATTCGGATAGAGTTGTTGATTTAGATAAAGTCGCTTTTAAAAAAATAGCTACTATTGGGGCGGGGGTAATTAATGTTAGAGTTGAACCACTTTATATTGCTCCAAGTAATAATAAAATTCTTGGTATTTCGTCAACAGGAGCGAAATCTCAATTTGCTGTAAGCGCTAAATCAGCTATAGCCATGAATGAGAAAACAGGAGAAATTCTTTGGCAAAAAAATGCTAGCTCATCTTTGCCGTTGGCTAGTCTGACTAAATTAATTGCTATTAAAGTTTTTTTTGATTTGCGACCTAGTCTAAATCAAGTGGTTTCTTATAGCATTAAAGATGAAAAAAATAATTATAAATATGCTAATAAAGAAGATGTGACTAGAGTAAAATTAAATAATGGTGATACTTTAACTATTGAAGATTTGGTTTATTCTTCTTTGGTTGGTTCTGCTAATAATGCTGTTGAAACTTTAGTTAGAATAAGCGGTTTATCGCGCGAAGAGTTTATCAGAAGAATGAATCAATCTGTTGTTGATTGGGGCACAACAGCTACTCATTTTGTTGAGCCTACTGGATTGTCGCCACAAAATGTGAGTTCTGCTTTGGACTATGCTATAATAACAAAAGAGATATTTGCTCATCCAATAATTAAGAAAGCTAGTACTATTGTTAAGTATAAATTTACAACAATTAATACGAAAAAAGTTCACAGTATTAAGAATACTGATAAGTTAATAAATACTAGTAATTTAAAAATTGCAGGTTCAAAAACGGGATATCTCAATGAAGCGCTTTATTGTTTAATGATTAGAGTTGAAAAAAATTCACTAGATTCTCTTGTTATTATTACTCTTGGCACGCCAACACGTTCTAAAAGTTTTGAAGAAACTGAAGATTTAGCTAGATATGCGTTAAAAAAAGTACCAAATAAACCAAGTCAATTATATGGTTTGTCAGGAAAGTTATATTTTTAAAAAAAGTATCATAGGATTTGTCGCCGGATACCGTATTCGGTGATAAATCCTTGTATTTACAAAATGATTAATTTGCATAATATTTCTAAAATTTATTCCCCTGATATTAAAGCCTTGCAACAGATTAATTTACATATTAAACCTGGCGAATTTGTCTCTATTGTTGGTCAGTCAGGTACAGGAAAAACTACTTTAGTTAAATTATTAATTGGAGAGGAGCAGCCGAGTCAAGGTAAAATTATTATTGGAGGTTGGGATATTACGAAGATTAGTCAAAAAGAGAGGCCTATTTTACGTCAGCAGATTGGCGTGGTTTTTCAAGATTTTAAGTTGCTTTATAAAAAAACATTATTGGAAAATGTCGCTTTTGCTTTGCAGGTTTGTGGTCATGCGCCAAAAAAAATTAAGAGTATAGTTCCTCAAGTAATGAAAATAGTCGGTTTAGAAAAGAAAATGCATCGTTATCCACAGCAAGTTTCTGGTGGCGAGCAACAACGCGCAGTTATTGCTCGCGCATTGGTTCATTGTCCAAAAATACTTTTAGCTGACGAGCCAACGGGTAATCTTGATTCTATTAACACTGATGAAATTATTGAATTATTGCAGAAAATTAATAAATTTGGCACAACAGTAATTCTTGTTACTCACAATAGAGAAGTGGTTAATAAGTTGAGAAAAAGAGTTATTACTTTAGAAAATGGAATGATAATCAACGATCAAGCAGTAGGGAAGTATTTACTGTAAGTTAGTTAAAAGTTTATAAAGTCTATAAAAGGTCTGTCACCGAATACGGTATTTGGCGACAGATTCATAAATTAAAAATTATAAATTGTAAATTATTATTCTATGTTTTTATTGTCTTTTTTTAGAGTTATAAAATTTAGTTTGCAGGATGTAAGTCGTAATATTTGGTTATCTTTAGTTACTATTATCATAATAATATTGGCGCTTGTTTCGATTAATTTGCTTTTAGTAGTTAAAGTTATTAGTTCCACTGCTATTAATGCTGTTAAAGAAAAAATAGATATTAGTTTATATCTTAAATCTGAAGCTGAAGAAAGCAAAATTTTGGCGTTAAAAGCTAAAGTAAGTAATTTAATACAGGTTGAAGATGTTAAATATGTTCCAAAACAAATTGCTTTGGAAAGCTTTAAACAAAAGCATAAAGATAATCCAGAAATTTTACAGGCATTAATTGAATTGGGTAAAAATCCGTTATCTCCGAGCTTGGTTATTAAGTCAAAAGATGTTAATCAATATGATGAGCTGATTGCTAATTTAAATAAGATTGATGATGATATTATAGAATCGCGAAATTTTGATGATCGCAAAGTTGTGTTAGAAAAAATTAATTCTATAACTAACAAAGTAAGTGAGGTCGGAATGTTTATTAGTATTATTTTTGTTTTTATTACTTTGTTAGTTGTTTATAATGCTATTCGTGTAACTATTTATACTCATCGCACAGAAATAGGTATTATGAAGTTGGTTGGCGCATCTAACTGGTTTATTCGCGCTCCTTATTTAGTGTCTAGTTTGGCATATACTTTGATTGGGATTTCGGCTACTGTTGTTATTTTTTATTTATTTTTAAGTTTATTGCAACCTTATTTGGAAGCATTTTTTATAGGGTATAATTTTAATATAATTACTTATTTTAATAGTCATTTTCTTCTTATTTTTGGTTCAGAATTTTTAGTAGCGACTTTAATTAATTTTTTCGCTAGTTTAGTCGCTGTTAATAAATATTCTAAGGTTTAAAAATAAAAAAAGGTGGCATATGCCACCTTTTTTTATTTATTTTAGAGATTTTCTTTTCTT